>NZ_JBEZLR010000071.1:0-51343 GCF_040652275.1 Streptomyces sp. NPDC048275 | reverse complement strand
TGGCGACGCCGCCACCAGGCCCGATCCCAGGACAGCCACTACCAGCGACAAGCCACTCAGGCATGAAGATCGCGATCTACAACTGGAGTACTAGATTGGCCGGACTTCCCCCGTGGCGAATCCTGGCTCAGCGGTCCGATATGGCGGCCGACATCCCGAAGTCGTACCTCTGTTCGCGCAAAACGGGGCGATCTGCCGTCGGGTCCCGCAGGGGTGTGGCCTCTACGGCGGGTTGGGATCCGGAAGGTGATCCAGACCCGAGTTAAGCCGACGCCGACGGCGATCCGCTGGGGAGTGGCGACCGCTCCCAGGAGAGTCTGTGGGAAGCCGACAACCCCTGTGTCGCGGGTCCTTGCCGCTAGTGGTGCGTGCCCCGGTGGCCAGCCGGTGGCCGGATGCCTTTGGACGACGTAATACCAGGGGGCACAGTCCAACCAGTCGCACGTGCTCTGATCAGGTAAAACGTCACTCAGTAGCATTACCAGGCACCACGCAGCACGAACGCTCACGGTCTCGTACGGCGTAGGTCTCGGGTTCGAATCCCGAAGGCGGCTCCATGGGAAACCGCAGGTCAGGATCTGACCTGCGGTTTCTTCGTTTCTTGACCTTGGAATGTGCGCATGTGGCGCTTCAGCTGCCTGTGCATGGAATGCGCGTAGGTCAGAGGTTTCACTCTCTGGAGTCAGTAACGCACCTCCGATGTCAAGTATCGGCACTGGCCTTCGGTTTCATGCGGAGTGGCTGATTCGTGAGTCAGTATGGATGAAACGTGGGGTGGCCAAGGGGTGGCCATCCGTGCAGCGCCGGTGCACGGGACGTAGCCGTGGAGCTGTCGGCGGAAGGGGTGTCGAGCTCTGTCTTTGTGACTTTCCGACAACGCGGAGTCCGGGTTAGGCGCTGCCGGAGTCGCTCGCCGTGCTGGCCGGGCCAGCGAGTGGCATGGTCGAGCTGTCCCGCCGTCTGGCCTGAGGGTCTCGTTACATCTACGACCTGGCGACGAGGCGGACCGCGACGGTGGTGACCAGAAAGCATGCCGGAGGAGAAGGGGTGCACGGTCGTCGGCCGTACACCCCTTCTTCGTAGTCGGTCGACCGTAGCTCAGACCGCCAGTGAGTCGAGCGCGGCTGCGATCGGCCGGCCGCCGCCGGTCACCTCGAACGCCCGCTGGAACGTGGCCGGATGGTCGAGGCAGGAGACCAGGACCGTGGCGAGGTCGTTGCGGCTCAGCGAGCCCTCCTCGACCTCGTCACCGACGGTGATCTGGTCGGTGGCGGTGTTGTCGTTCAGCCACGGCGGGCGCACGATGGTCCAGTTGAGGTCCGACTGTTCGAGGTGGCGGTCGGCGGCGAGCTTGGCCCGGGCGGTGGCCTGGAGGTAGCCCGGCAGTCGGGTGGGCTCTGCGGTGCCCCACATTGACAGCTGGACCCAGCGCTTGGCGCCGACCGAGACCGCCGCGTCGACGGCCGCGACGATCCCGTGGTGGTCGATCAGCTCGGCCTGCTGCAGGTCCATGCTGCGCGTGGCCGCCGCGTTCATGATGGCGTCCGACCCGGCGAAGACGTCGGCGAACCGCGGCCCGGGGGCCGCGAGGTCGAGGACCGAGGCCTCCAGGTCCCGGCGCACCAGCTCGTCCGCCTTCGCCTGGGTGCGGACGGTGGCGCGGACGGTGTGGCCCTGGGCCAGCAGTTGGTCGACGACGCGTAGCCCCGTCGATCCGGTGGCGCCGAGCACGGTGATGTTCATCTGGTGTCTCCCAAGAGCGGGTGGGGTCGAGCGGTGTCAGAGGTTGACGGTGGCCATCCGGGCTTCGTCGTAGCGGGCACCTGCCACGGCTGACGCGGGCACGGCCTCCTCGATGGCGGCGAGCTGCTGCGCCGTCAGTTCCAGGTCGGCCGCCCGGATGTTCTCGTCGAGGTAGACGCGCCGTTTCGTACCCGGCACGGGGACGATGTCCGGGCCCTGGGCCAGGACCCAGGCCAAGGACACCTGCGCGGCGGTCACGCCGAGTTCGGCGGCGAGTTTCTGGAGCTCCGCGACCAGCGAGAGGTTCGCCGCGAGGCTCACCTCCTGGAACCGCGGCGCCCCGCGGCGGGCGTCGCCGGGAGCGAGCGCCTTCCGGTCGGTGACGGCGCCACCGAGCAGACCCCGGCTGATCGGGCTGTAGGCCACGAGCCCGATGCCGAGTTCGCGCAGGGTCGGCAGCAAGGTCTCCTCGATGTCCCTGGTGAACAGCGAGTACTCGTACTGGCCCGCGGCCACCGGGTGTACGGCGTGCGCGCGGCGCAGCGTCTGAGGCGCGGCCTCCGAGATGCCCAGGTGGCGTACCTTCCCGGCGGTCACCAGCTCGGCCATGGCACCCCAGGTCTCCTCGATGGGCACCGCGGGGTCCACACGGTGCTGGTAGTAGAGGTCGATGTGCTCGACGCAGAGTCGTCGAAGGGATGCGTCGCAGGCCGCGCGCACGTACTCCGGCCGCCCGTTGACGCCCTTGACTGTGCCGTCCTCGAGCCGTTCGATGCCGAACTTGGTCGCGAGTACGACCTGGCTGCGCCGCCCGGCGATCGCCCTGCCGACCAGGCGTTCGTTCGTGAACGGCCCGTACATGTCCGCGGTGTCTAGCAGCGTGACCCCGCCGTCCAGGGCCCGGTGGATCGTCGCGGCGGACTCCGCGTCGTCGCGGGCGCCGTACATGTCACTCATGCCCATGCAGCCGAGGCCGAGGACGGAGACCTCCAGGCCGGCGAGCAGACGGTGGTGCATTGGTTCCTCTCCCGTGGTTCCGGTGGTGGGTGCGGCTGGTCAGTACCGACGCAGGACGAAGCCGTCGCGCGTCTCCTTGCCACCGCTGCCGAAGAGCACGTTGAGGTTGCTGCTGAGCACGTAGTCACCCGACGGGGTGATGGCCACCGTGGTCGGGGCGGCCTCCGGCGAGGCATGCTTGCTCACCGTGTACGCGGTGCGCCAGCCGTCGTCCGAGCGGAGCTGGAACACGCCGTCGATGCCGTTGGAGCGGATGGTGTTGGTGGCGGCCCAGAGCGTGCCGTCGGGTGCGAGGGCCATGCCATCCGCGCCGGGCACCTTGTCCTGGAGGGTGACCTCGGTGAACCCTTCCGGGTGGTTGAGCGGGATACGGAAGATCTGTCCGGTGTCGTAGCGCACCGCCAGGAGGTAGCCGCCGGGGTGGTAGACGATCCCGTTCAGGCCGACGTTGGGCAGATCGTCGGTGATCCCGGCGTCCAGGGCGGGGTCGTATAGGAACGTCGACTTCTCGCCCGAGGGCGTGACCTTGAAGATGTGGCCGGAGAACGAGTCGGTCACATAGGCGTTGCCGACGGGGTCGAGCGCTACGTCGTTGGCGAGGTGCCAGCCGGGGGCCTCGCCCAGGTCGATGTGCCGTTCCAGAGCGCCGGTCGCCAGGTCGTAGATGGCCAGCCCCGCGTGCCGGCCGCGCGTCTCGGCGGTGGAACCGACGCTGAGCAGCGCGTTCGGCCCGGCGTAGACGTCGTCGTACGTGACCAGAAGGCGGTTGCGGGCCACGTCGACGCGGACGCCCCCGGTGGCGATCAGGTAGGGGTCTTCGACCAGTGTGTGGGGGACGCCGTCGGCTCCGACCACGGACACCGTGCCGTAGCGGAGTGAGCCGATGAGGAATGCGTTACGCGTTGGGTCCCAGGTGACGCCCTCGGGATGGATGGCGTGGCCGGAGCCCTGGACAATCGCGGGCAGGTCCGCACCCGGGACGCTGTGCACGGGGCGGTCGGCGGCCTGGGCGGTCGCGGCCGTGGGGGCCATAAGGGCGGCGGCGAGAACGAGGACTCCGGGGACGATCGTGCCGCGGAGGCGTCGTCGCATGCGGGCTCGGGACATGGGAAGTGCCTTTCTCTGGGTGCTGAGGGGCGCGTTGGGAGGGAGGGATAGCCCGGACATCACGCCTTGATCTCGCAGATGGCCGCGCCGGAGGTCAGGGACGCTCCGACCTCCACCCCGAGGCCCTTGACGGTGCCCGAGCGGTGGGCGTTGAGGGGCTGCTCCATCTTCATGGCCTCGAGTACGACGACCAGGTCGCCTTCCTTGACCTCCTGGCCCTCCTCGACCGCGACCTTGACGATCGTGCCCTGCATCGGGGAGGCGAGGGTGTCGCCGGAGGCGACCGGGCCGGACTTCTTGGCCGCGCGGCGCTTGTGCTTGGCGCCGGCGGCCAGGCCGGTGCGGGCCAGGGACATGCCGAGCGAGGACGGGAGGGAGACCTCGAGGCGCTTGCCGCCGACCTCGACGACGACCGTCTCGCGGCCGGGCTCCTCGTCGGTGTCGGTGTCGGCGGGGGTGGCGAAGGCGGGGATCTTGTTGACGAACTCGGTCTCGATCCAGCGGGTGTGGACCGTGAACGGGTCGGCGGAGCCGGTCAGTTCGGGGGCGAAGGCGGGATCCTTGACGACCGTGCGGTGGAAGGGGATGGCGGTGGCCATGCCCTCGACCTGGAACTCCTCCAGGGCGCGGGCCGCGCGCTGCAGGGCCTGCTCGCGGGTAGCGCCGGTGATGATCAGCTTCGCCAGCAGGGAGTCCCAGGCCGGGCCGATCACACTGCCGGACTCGACGCCCGCGTCCAGGCGCACACCCGGACCCGACGGCGGGGCGAACAGCGTCACCGTGCCGGGGGCGGGCAGGAAGCCGCGGCCCGGGTCCTCGCCGTTGATGCGGAACTCGAAGGAGTGGCCGCGCAGTTCGGGGTCGCCGTAGCCGAGTTCCTCGCCGTCGGCGATGCGGAACATCTCGCGGACCAGGTCGATGCCGGCGACTTCCTCGGTGACCGGGTGTTCGACCTGGAGGCGGGTGTTGACCTCCAGGAAGGAGATCGTGCCGTCCGCGCCGACGAGGAACTCGACAGTGCCGGCGCCGACGTAGCCGGCCTCCTTCAGGATCGCCTTGGAAGAGGCGTACAGCTCGGCGACCTGGGCATCGGACAGGAACGGCGCGGGCGCCTCCTCGACCAGCTTCTGGTGGCGGCGCTGGAGCGAGCAGTCACGCGTCGAGACGACCACGACGTTGCCGTGCCGGTCTGCGAGGCACTGCGTCTCCACGTGCCGTGGCTTGTCCAGGTACCGTTCCACGAAGCACTCGCCGCGACCAAAGGCGGCGACAGCCTCGCGGACCGCCGACTCGTAGAGCTCGGGCACCTCTTCCAGCGTCCGCGCGACCTTCAGGCCACGACCGCCGCCACCGAACGCGGCTTTGATCGCGATCGGCAGGCCGCGCTCCTCGGCGAACGCGACGACCTCGTATGCACCGGAGACGGGGTCCGGCGTACCCGCCACCAGCGGTGCACCGGCGCGCTGGGCGATGTGTCGGGCGGCGACCTTGTCACCCAGGTCCCGGATCGCCTGCGGTGGCGGGCCGATCCAGATCAGGCCCGCGTCCAGGACCGCTTGCGCGAAGTCGGCGTTCTCCGACAGGAAGCCGTAGCCCGGGTGGATGGCGTCCGCATCGGACCCTCGGGCCGCGTGCAGGATCTTCTCGATGTCCAGGTAACTGGTCGCTGGTGTGTCACCGCCGAGGGCAAGCGCCTCGTCCGCGGCGCGGACATGCGGCGCGTGCCGGTCCGGGTCGGCGTACACGGCCACGCTCGCGATGCCGGCGTCCCGGCAGGCCCGGGCCACGCGGACAGCGATTTCGCCACGATTGGCGATGAGCACCTTGCGCACGATTAACTCCTCGGACCGGGCCGGAAACTTTTCACGACGCCTGCCTGATTGGTGTTCCGAGCATCGTTCCCAATATTCCGGTCGGAAAATTCTCCGAATTCTCGTCGCCGATACTGTCGCACAGGATCGTCTGATGCAGGTGCTGGAGTTCCGCCGACGGATCCAGGCCGAGTTCTTCCCGTAGTATCGTTCGCAAATCACGGTACGAATGCAGCGCCTCCCCGCGTCTGCCGCTGCGGTGCAGGGCCGTGATAAGTTGGCCGTGTAGCCATTCGTTCAGTGGATGACGGATGACCAGGCTCCTCAGTTCCGCCGTCATGTGGCTGTGCAGCCCCAATTGCATGTCCGCGCTTATGCGGAGTTGTAGGGCTCGGATGTAGAGTTCTTCGAGATGCTGCACGTGCTGGGTGAGGATCGGTCCCTTTGTCACGTCTGTGAGGGAGTCTCCGCGCCAGAATTCCAGGGCCCGTTTGAGCAGGTCGGAGCCCGCCGCGAGATCGCCCCGGCCGAGGGCTGTCTCGCCCTGGCGGGCGAGCCACTGGAACTGCTGTGCATCCACCTGTTTCGGCGAAGCCTGCAGGACGTAGCCGATGGGCCAGGTGTCGACGAGGTCGGGCGGCAGCTGTTCCCCGACCTGCTGCCGGAGAATCTGCCGTAGGTGGTAGACGTGTGTTCTCACCGTGGACAGTGCTGTTTTCGGCGGGTTCTTTCCCCACAGTTCATCCACTATTGACCCGTGTGAAACAACGGATCCGGGCTGTAGGGTGAGCAGTGATAATAATTGTCGGACCTTCGGGCCGCGAGGTGCGGCTATATGTTCCGAGTGCCACGTGATTTCCAATGGCCCTAGAATATTGAATCGAAGCACTTTTACCCCCGATGTGTGTGCTCTGCAAACATCTTTCACTGTAAGGCTCACACGTCTTTGTGGGGTGCCGCAAGGAGGTGCATCAAAGGTTGATGTTCCTCGGGATTTCTGACCGTGAATCCGTGACGACAGTCACGCACGTCATCACGTGACCTCCTCGCATAAGCCGAAGCCAGCCGAAGATGTGGTGCTTTTTCGGCAGGAGGTCGTCGGTGACGCATATGCCGATACGGTTGCCCGCTATA
The DNA here is from genome assembly GCF_040652275.1 of Streptomyces sp. NPDC048275. Lineage (NCBI taxonomy): Bacteria > Bacillati > Actinomycetota > Actinomycetes > Kitasatosporales > Streptomycetaceae > Streptomyces > Streptomyces sp. NPDC048275. The sequence continues at coordinate 44,531 of NZ_JBEZLR010000071.1, read as the reverse complement.
TGCAGTTCGGCGTCGTGGAAAACCGGTTGCCGGGCAACGGGGAGTGCGCAGAGCGCTTTGTAGACGGCCTCCTTGGCGGAGAACAGCACGGACAGCCGGCTCTCTGGCCGCCGGGCCGCCGTCACCCAGCGGGCCTCCCGGGGCGTGCAGATGAGAGGGAGGGCACCGCGCGAGAGCCGGTCGGTGCGCTCGAGGTCGATCCCGACGGCGGCGACCGCCGGGTGGGTGGTCGCGACGCAGGCTCCGATGTGCCCCACACAGTGGCTGATCGACCCCCGTACCCCTGGGGGGAAGTGGGGACGCCGACCTTTGCGCAGGACCGGACCGGTGCGCCCAAGCGCGGCCAGTGCCCTGGCCGCGGCCCGACGGCCGGCGGCGAAGTCCGCCTGCCGTCGGACCGGGAGTCGCCGGAGCAGCTCCTCCTCGGCCGGGTGGACGGGGAGTGGACGCTCAGGGGGACCGAAGCCGTCCAACGCGACGGCCGTTCCGGGCAAGGGCCCGCAGCCGTCCCATCCGTCCGGCCGCCCTCCGACGACGGTGACGGTGCCGGGCGGCGGCCGCAGCCCGGCACCCGGGCGGTTCAGACCGTCGCCCCGGCCGTCGACGACGATCCGTCGCCCAGTTCGACCCCCGTATCCTCGCCGGAGTCGTCCGTACGGTCCGTCAGGATGCGGTACAGCACCAGCGCGCTGACCACGCAGATGCCCGCCGCGCTCCACAGCACGACCTGGAAGCCCTGCGTGTAGCTCTCCCGGAGGAAGTCCGCGAACTGGGCGCGCTGACCCGTGGGCACTTTCCCGGCCGGGCCGTCGACGTTGCCGCTGGTGACGCTGTCGGCGACGCCGGGCGTATCCAGGCCGGTGCCCTGCGAGAAGCGGTTGAGCCCGTCGGAGATACGGCCCTGCACGAGGGAGACCAGCGCGGCGACCATACCCGCCACCGCAACGGCCTCGCTGGCCAGCCGGATCGTGTTGAACATGCCGCTGGCCATGCCGACCTTGGTGGGCGGCACCGTACTGACCGCCGCGCCATCCATAAGACCGTAGATGAGACCGATGCCGACGCCGATCACCAGCAGCGGCCCGGCCAGGCCCAGCAGGCCGATGCCGGGGTGGACGACGGTCAGCCAGGCGCACCCCGCGGCGACCAGCAGCAGGCTGACGCTGAGGATTGACCGCATCGAGACGCCGGACTGCACCAGGCGGCCGGCGACCAGTGGAAACGCCAGCACCGGTCCGGTAAGGAGCAGCATCGTGAGACCGGACGCGCTGTTGCTCAGCCCGTTGGCACCGACCAGGTACGAGGGCAGCAGCACCATCAGACCGACGAAGCCGAAGGAGACCGCGGTGGCCAGCAGGTTGACGGCCAGGAAGCGCGGCTCGGTGAACAGCGACAGGTCGAACATGGGCTTCTCCTGGCGCCGTTCGACGGCGACGAAGGCGCCGAGGAAGATCACGCAGCCCAGGAACAGGCCCAGGACCGGCGCGCTGCCCCACCCCCACTGCGGCCCCTCGATGACGCCGAGTGTGAAGAGGAACAGCCCAAGGGTGAAGGTGACCGTGCCCGGCCAGTCGACGGCGTCGGCGTCCGGGTTCTTGGACTCCGTCACCAGTTTGAAGCCCGCCAGGGACACCAGGGCGATGACGACCTGGACGTAGAAGACGGAACGCCAGCCGAGACCGGAGACCAGTAGGCCGGAGGTCGTCGGGCCGAGCGCGAGGCCCGCGCCGATGGTGACGCCGACCCACGCGAATGCCTTCGTGCGGGCGGCGCCCTGGAACATGTTGGCGATCACGGAGACGCCAGCGGTCATGATGGCGGCGGCGGCGACACCGGCGACGCCGCGCGCGATGTCCAGGACGATGATCTGCCCCGCGAGCGCGCCGATCAGCGAGGCGACGCCGTACAGGCCGACGCCGAACGAGAAGACCTTCTTGCGGCCGATCCGGTCGGCGATGGAACCCGCCGCCATCATGAAGCTCGCCGCGACCACGTTGTAGGCGTTGACGACCCACTGCAGCGGTACGACGCCGGCGTGGAGGTCGTGGCCGATCGCGGGCAGCGCCACCGGCGCGCTGCTGAGGCCGATGGGGACGATGGAGACGGCCAGGCACAGGGCGAAGATCGTGAGGCCGGCCCGGGGGGGCGCCTCAAGGGTGGTGACGGCAGTCATCCGACTGCGCTCCTTCCGAGGGGGACGTCGGTGGGCGGCAGGGGGCACGGGGGTGAGGCCCCCTGCCGCCCGGTTCGTGGGAGGGCAGGTCAGCCGCGGCGGGGAAGGTTCTTCAGGAACTGCGACAGGGTCTGCAGGAAGCGGTTGTCGTCCCAGTCGGCGTAGACGACGTCCTGGTGGCTCAGGGCGGGGTCCGAGTGGAGCGCCAGCTCCGGGATGCGGCTGGCGGCGGTCACCGACGCGGCCGCCTGCCCGGTGGTGCCGTTTGTCAGAGCCGACTGGAAGGCGTACAGCGGCACGTCGATCTCGGCGGTGTGCGTGAGGCGCAGGCCGAGGCGCCGGGTGACGTCGGTCTCCGTGAAGGGGATGCCGGCCACGTAGTCGAGCAGGACACGGTTGAGCGTGTACCAGAGCCATGCGCCCGGCTGTGGCCCGGCGAACGCCTCGGTGACCGTGGCGAGCTGGGTCGGGCCGCCGTCGGTCCAGGTGCCGCTGTCCTCCAGCGTTCCGGCGTGCACCGAGAACGAGGGGTGGGCGCGCCGCGCGTCGAAGAGGTGGCCGAGCAGACCGGCGTTGGTGAGCTTGTGGTCGGTGAGGTGGGCCTCGGGCAGCCGGTCGGCGAGGACGGCGGGGCCGTCCGGGTCGGCCACGGCATGTACGGCGGCCAGCTGGAACCAGACGGCGGCGTCCTCGGGGCGGCTGCCCAGGCCGACAGTGGTGCTGGTGTAGTCCTCGAAGACGGCGCCCTGTTCGATCTGCGCGAGCCAGCCCTCGGCGGCCTCCAGCGGCAGGTCGAACTCCATGCCGGCACCCGAGTAGGCGTTGAGGACGCCTCCGTCGACGACCGCCAGACCCGCCAGGTCCCGGTAGCCCGGGGTGCCGTCGAAGTCCCAGCCCGCGTACAGCGCCGCGGCGGTCGCGCCCACGGACACACCGCCGAGGACCACCTCGCGACGGCCGCCGTCGGACGCGGCGAGGACGACGCGGCGCAGGTCCTCCACCAGGACCTCCAGGCCCCAGGAGGCGGCGAACAGGGAGTCCTCCTGCTTGTGCGCGGTGTAGTGCCCGCCCAGGTAGTACTCGGTCGCCTCCTCGGGGCTGCGGCTGAATCCGGAGAGGTCCGCGAGGTTCTGCTCCCGGCGATCGACCGCCCAGACCTGGAGGTCGTCGGAGTGCTCGGCGAGGCTGCGCGCGGTGTGCTTGAAGACCGCCGCGCCGCCCTCGCGGCCGCCGACCAGCACCAGCACGCGGCTCGCCTCCGGACGGCCGATCTTGAGGACGCCGACCTTCTGCAGCTCCGCGGGGCCGCTCGCGGTGACGCCCTCCTGGAACTCGTACGTCTCGATCCAGTCCTGCTGGTCCTGGGACATGGCGATTCACTCCTTGTTAGCTGCAAGTCTTGCGCCCTTCGCTACATCAATGTAGCGAAAAAAGAGTGAGATGCAACATCGATGATGCAAGTCTCCGCCATCTTGCTACGTTGATGTACGTTTGACGAGGTGGGGGGCTCCGAGGAGGGACCTGGGAGCGAGAGGAAGGCGGATCGACCGTGCCGGACACCACGAGAGAGCGACCGCTGCGCGCGGACACCGAGCGAACCGTCCGTACGATCCTCGAGACCGCCGAGCGCGTGCTGAGCGAGGACCCCGGCGCGAGCCTGGCCCAGATCGCCGCCGCCGCGGGCGTGGCGCGCACCACCGTCCACCGGCGGTTCGTCTCGCGCGAGGCGCTGCTCGACGCGATGGCGTCGCACGCCTTCCGCCAGGTCGAGGAGGCGATCGACGCGGGCCGGCCGGAGACCGCGCCCCCGCTGGTGGCGCTCCACCAGGTCACGGCGAACGTGATCCAGGTCAAGAGCGGCTGGCGGTTCGCCATCAGCCAGCCCCAGCTGCGCGACCCCGCGGCCGTCGCCGCGCACGAGCGGATCTTCGCCAAGGGCCTGCTCCTGCTGGAACGCGCCCAGGAGGCCGAGCTGTTGCGCCCCGGCACGGACCTGGCCTGGGCGCAGCGTGTCTACCACGCTTTGATCGAGCAGGCGATCCTGGAGGCCGCGACCAGTGACATGGACCCGGACACCCTTGCCGCGACGGTGGTGGACACATTGCTCAACGGGGTGGGTCCGGTCAAGCGCTGAACGCCTGCGGAGACCGATGCCGAGTGGGCGGCACCCTCGTCAGGGTGCCGCCCACTCGGGTGTCGACAACGGGTTCAGACCGTGGGCACCGGCTTCGGCGCGCCCATCAAGGGCTTGTCCCAGGCCCCGAGCTGACGGAACAGCTCCAGATCGTCGCGGACCGCCCAGTGTTCGACGACCTTGCCGTCGGCGACCCGGTAGATGTGGATGTGCTGCACGCGAACGCTCGTGCCGGTCGCAGGCACGCCCATGAAGTCCGTGACCTGCCGGCCGGTGAAGATGACGCGCAGGGTCGCTTTGTCTCCCTTGGCGAAGGAGTCCACGATCTCCCAGCGCGCGTCCTCCCACACACCGCGCATCCAGCGCGCGGTGTTCGCGTACGCCTCGGGACCGCGCGGCGATCCTTCCGGGGCCTCGTAGTCGATGAACTCCGGGGCGACCAGCCGCTGTGCGACCTCGTCGTTCCCGTCGTTGAAGATCAGACCCATGTCCACGGCGATCTGGCGAACTTCCTCGTCCGTCACGACGGACTCCTTTCGAATCGGTACATGGCGCCGCCGAAGCGCGGCACCGAGGGGACCGGCCACGAGCGGTCACTCGTGCCGGGAGACGTAGGGGTACCGTCGGGGTGCGGTGCGGATCGACCGGTCCGCGTACGGCGGCGGTTCTACTGGCCCATTGCCAGGCCGCCGCCCACCGGAACGGCCGCGCCGGTGACGTACGAGGCGCCGTCGCTCGCGAGGAAGCGGACCACCTCGGCGACCTCCTCGGGGGTGCCGGTGCGGCGCAGTGGTGTCTGGCTCAGCAGCTGGTCCTTGCGCTTGTCCTTGACCGCCTGGATCATGTCGGTCTCGATCAGGCCGGGGGTGACCATGTTGACGGTGATGTTGCGCGAGCCCAGCTCCCAGGCGAGCGAGCGGGTCAGCCCGAGCATCCCGGACTTGGACGCGGCGTAGTTCGCCTGGCCGGGCGATCCGAGGAAACCCATCACCGACGACATGAAGACGATTCGCCCCCACTTGGCGCCGATCATCGACCGTGCGACCAGCCGGGCCATCCGGAACGACCCGATGAGGTTCGTCTGGATGACGTCCTCGAAGTCCTCCTCGCGCATCATGGGCGCGATGCCGTCCCGGGTGATGCCGGCGTTGGCGACCAGGACCTGTACCGGCCCGAACTGCGCCTCGACCTCGGCCACCGCGCGTGCGGCCGCCTCGGGGTCGGTCACGTCGCAGCGCACCCCGAAGAGCCCCTCGGGCGGCTCGCCGGTCCGGTGAGTGACGGCCACCTTGTCGCCGCCCGCGGTGAACGACCGGGCGAGGGCAAGCCCGATCCCTCGGTTTCCGCCGGTGATGAGAACGGTTCGCGACACAGTGCTCTCCTGACTTGGGACGCTGGCGAAACGGGGATCAGACGCCGGGGAGGGGGACGGCTCCCGCCCGGGGAGACGGAAGTGTGAGGAGCGGCCTCAGCCGGGCCACCGCGTCCGCGGCGCCGGTGAAATGGACGGCCTGCCACCCGGCGGCCTCGGCGCCCGCGCAGTTGGCCTCGATGTCGTCCACGAGCACGCACTCCTCGGGCGGCAGGCACGCCGCCTCGGCGGCGAGGTCGAAGATCTTGCGCTCCGGCTTGCGCGCCCCCACCTGGAAGGACAGCACCAGCGCGTCGAAGAGTCCGTCGGGCTCGACCATGCGCCGCCACTGGCGGTCCCAGGCGGGCGGCATGTTCGACAGCAGTCCCACGAACCCCCCGGCGTCGTGGACCTCCTGGAGAAAGCGCCGCCAGTCGTGATTGGTCTGCCGGCCCTCGAACCACCGGTCGCCGAAGTCCGACAGGTCGACGTCGATGCCCGTGCTCCCCCTGATCTCGGCGGTCACCCGGGCGGCCCACTCCTCCTCGCTGAGCAGCGGAGTGTCCAGGGGCGCCATGATGTCGCCGCCGAAGGGTCGCGCGACCTCGGCCATCGCCGCCCGGAACGCGGGCGCCGGGATGCCGGTCCGCGCACAGAAGTCCTCCAGGTCCCGCCCGATCGGCGGGGTCAGCACACCGCCGAAGTCGCTCCACACCGCCCGTACGGTCATGACGCCTCCTTGGCGGACGCGACGGAAGCCGCGAACGTGAGGGCCGTCTCGGCCACCGTCGCTCCGTCCTGCCGGAACTCCACGAGGAACCCGGGCCCGTTCGCGTCCGGTCGTCCCGTTGCCACGACCGGGCTGTCGAGCTCGACGAAGCGCAGATAGCGGGCGGCACAGTCGGTCACCGACGCGGTCACCGGCACCCCTGCGAGGTGGGCGAGCTGACGGGCCGCCTCGGCGAGCACCATCGCCGGGACGTGGTCGTAGGAGTGGTCGAACAGGCTGCGGTTGTCCAGCCTCGGCTCGACCTGCGCGGACACCGCGCCCTTGGTGTGCACCGGCTCGCCCAGGACGACGTTGAGCGGATTGTTCCGGCCGACGTCGGCGGCGGCCTGGCTGCGCACCAAGGTGCCCAGCTCCTCGGTCAGCGGCGGAGTGGACCGGCGCTGCAGGAAGCGGAGCTTCTGGTAGTCCTCGGCCGACGAGGTGCTGGTGTTGATCCGCACGTGGCCCACGGGCCCTTCTCCCAGACGCAGGTCCACGTCGTAGCTCACCCCGCGTAGCCGCCCGCCCCTGCCCTCGCGGCGCTCGCCGGTGCCGGTCAGGTGCAGTTCTCCGGGCCGGCTGCCCGGTGTGAGCGGGACGAGGTCGTCGATGCGGATCGACCAGTCGTTGACGAGGAACACGGTGTCCCGTGGCACCCCGAGGTACAGGTGTCCGGCAGCCGTGCACGCCTGGCGGGCGGACTCCAGCAGCAGCAGGAAGTCGTACGACGCCGGTTCGCGCAGGTGGTCGGCGAAGTAGCCGTGCGAGAGCGGGAGTTGCGCACCGGCCGCGAAGGCGCCGTCGCCCGTCGGGCGAAGATCGGTGACGAAGACCTCGGACACCGCCGCCCGGTGCACCAGCTCGCGTTCGATCGTGCGGGAGAAAGCCGGGGCGGGCTCGGCCTTCGGTGGGGACGGCGACTGGTCGAAAAGTGCCTTCGTTGCGACTCCGGTCGCTGCTGTCATGCCTGGACTCCTCACATTCGGGGTGCCGTCGAGATGCTCTTCCCGGCGCATAGAAGACGCGTAAAGGCCGCATGGAAATCGGTTCCTACGTGCGGTCTTCATTGGCCAGGAATCGGCCCCGTCCGCTCCCGAAGGGGTAGTTCCCCCTGCTTTTAACCGACTTTCATCGACGCGCCACATCCTTTCCGGAACACGGCGCCGGACCGGTGTCGGCCAGGAATTCGGGAAGCTCCACAACAATCCGATGTGACAGGGGAGTTGCGTATAGATGACAACTTTGGACGACCACCCCGTCGCCCCCGCTTCCGCGCAACCCGGAATGAGGGAGAGGACCGCCGAACTGCTGCGGTTGCGGCAGAGCGTACGCAGCGGGCCCGGTGAGCGCGCGACCCAGGCGCAGCGCGCCCGCGGCAAACTCGCTGTGCACGAACGACTGGAGGCGCTGTTCGACCCGGGCACGTTCGTCGAGATCGAGGGGCTGCGGCGGCACCGTGCCAGCGGCTTCGGACTGGAGGACCGGCGTCCGCACACGGACGGGGTCGTCACCGGCTGGGGCCGGGTGCACGGCCGTACCGTCTTCGCATACGCCCATGACTTCCGCATCTTCGGCGGCTCGCTGGGGGAGTCCCACGCCGCCAAGATCCACAAGGTCATGGACATGGCGGAGGCGGCCGGGGCCCCGCTGGTCAGCCTCAACGACGGTGCGGGCGCCCGGATCCAGGAGGGAGTGACCGCGCTGGCCGGCTACGGCGGCATCTTCCGCCGCAACGTCCGTGCCTCGGGGGTCATCCCGCAGATCAGCGTAATGCTCGGGCCGTGCGCCGGCGGCGCCACCTACTCGCCGGCGCTGACCGACTTCGTGTTCATGGTGCGCGGCATCTCCCAGATGTTCATCACGGGCCCGGACGTCGTGGAGACCGTCACCGGGGAGAAGGTCACCCAGGAGGAGCTTGGCGGCGCCGATCTGCATGCCTCGGTGTCGGGCGCGGCGGCGTTCGCGTACGACGACGAGGAGTCCTGCATCGAGGACGTCCGCTTCCTGCTCTCCCTGCTGCCCGCCAACAACCGCGAACTGCCGCCCGAGGCCCCGTCAGCGGCCTCGGCTGACGAGCCGGACGAGGAACTGCTGGACCTCGTACCCGCTGATCCGAACCAGCCGTACGACATGCGGCAGGTGATCGAGCACCTGCTGGACGGCGGCGAGATGATGGAGGTGCACGAGCAGTGGGCCCCCAACCTGCTGTGCGTGCTCGGCCGCATCGACGGCCGCACCGTCGGTGTCGTCGCCAACCAGCCGCGCCACCTCGCCGGGGTCCTCGACATCGAGGCCTCGCAGAAGGGCGCCGCGTTCATCCAGATCTGCGACGCGTTCAACATCCCGCTGGTCACCCTGGTCGACGTGCCGGGCTTTCTGCCCGGAACCTCCCAGGAGCACGGCGGCATCATCCGGCACGGCGCGAAGCTGCTGTACGCGTACTGCGCGGCCACCGTGCCGCGGGTGCAGGTCATCCTGCGCAAGGCGTACGGCGGTGCCTACATCGTGATGGACTCCCGCTCCATCGGCTGCGACCTGTCGTACGCCTGGCCCACCAACGAGATCGCGGTCATGGGCGCGGAAGGCGCGGTCAATGTCATCCACCGGCGCGAGGTGGCGGCCTCCGAGGACCCGGATGAGACCCGGCGGAACCTCGCACTGGAGTACCGGGAGACCCTGATGCACCCGTACTACGCCGCCGAGCGCGGTCTCGTCGACGACGTGATCGACCCCCGGCGCACCCGCGGCGTCGTCGCCGAGGCACTGCGGATCCTGCGCACCAAGCAGGAGCACGTCGTGCCCCGCAAACACGGCAACCCCCCGATGTGAGAAGGACGTCGATGACCATCGCGACATCTGCCCCGCCCGGCCCGGTGCTGCGGATCCTGCGCGGCAACCCGACACCCGAGGAACTGGCCGCTGCCACCGCCGTCCTGTGCGCGCTGCCCGCACCCGGCACCGCGCAGCGGGAGTCCCCGGCCCCGCCGGGCTGGCAGCGGCCCGCCCACCACGTGCCCGCCGGGGCATGGCGGACGGTTCCCAGGTAGACACCGAGGAGGGGGCTCGCAGCCATCGCCGCAAGCCCCCTCCCGCGCGCTCCACTGCCTACGCCCGCCCGGCCTCCACCACGGCACACGACCAGGTGAACCCAGCGCCCGCGTTGAACATCAGCGCGATCTCAGCGGGGCGAAGGACCTCACGGCACAGCACCTCGTGCACGCTCGCCGCGAGATCCCCGCACCCCAGATGGCCCGTCTCCTCGCCCCAGTCGACGGCCGGAACGGGCAGCAGCCCGTGGAGGACCGGAAGCCAGGCGGTGGCAAGGGTCTTCCTGCCGAGCCGGGGCAGCACCGCGCACCGGATCCGCGGGTCGTCGGGCGCCAGTTCCGCGTCCTCCAGCGCCCGCTCCAGCACATGGCGGATCATGTCGCGGTTGACCTTCTGGAACTCCTCTGCCCCGTGTGCCCGCAGGTAGGAGCGCTTGGTCCGCCGCATGTCGACGACCGGTGAGGTGTCCCTCGGCACCTGGCCGAACGGATCCTCGCCCCGGTGCATGGCCTCCAGTTGCGGCGCGGCCGCGCTGTGCACCGCCCGCAGCCTGAGCGGGTCACCCGCCGCGGCGGGCCGCCGCAGCAGCAGAGCGGTGCCGGCGTCCCCGTACGCCGCGCCGAAGTCGCTGCGCCAGCGGTCGAAACCGGGCGGTGTGAAACGGTCGGCCGTGGTGACCACGGCGTGCCGCACCCCGCTCTCCACGGACAGCCGGGCTACGGCGAGTTCGAGCGCGGCCACACCGCCGTTGCAGATCTGCCGTACCCCCACCGGCAGCGCCGTGTGCGCGCCCAGTCGATCTGCGATGTAGTGGGGCGGGGACCACAGGTCGTGGCCCTGGTAGTACATCCAGGCGTGGAACAGCAGGTCCAGGTCACTGGCTGCCACGTCGGAGCCGAGCAGGCCCTCGGCGGCGGCGCGCACCGCCATCTCCGGAGCGGAGATGGCGTCGGCCACCGGCAGATGGAGGTGCCCCAGCTCCCGGGCGACACGTGCCTCCAGACGGCCCTCGGCGACCGCGTTCGCGGCGGTGTCGCGCTGGGCCGGGAGCCAGAGCGCCGTTCCGGCGATTCCCACGGGCACGGGCGGTCTCATAGGCAGGGCCCCTTCGACTCGACAGCTGAACTCGGCCGACGGACCGCGCGGCCGGACGCCACGGTCCCGACTCCTCGAATTCTTCGGCGGCGGAATCTATTGCGCGTCAAACCCGCATAGAAGCTGAACCAGCCCTGTCGAAAAGGGGGTTGCGGCATGGCAGCATTACTCGCGGCGAGGAATCCGGCGGTCTCAACCGCGTCGGGAAGCCCCCGGTCCCCCGGGATATTCATGTTTCCGGCATGTGCCGCAATGGTGTCCCGCCTTTTTCAGCAGTTCACCGGCAACACCTCACCACCGAAGGGAAAACCATGTCCGACAACCTGGCGTCATCCCTCTCTCCCGAACTGCGCATCCGTGTGCGGGACATCGTCGCGGAAGTCCTGGAGGTGCCCGCCGACGAGGTGGACGAGACGAAGAGCTTCGCGGAGGACTTCGACGCCGACTCCCTGCTCGTCATCGAGATCTTCTCCCGCTTCGAGCGGCAGCTGGGCATCAAGATCCCCCAGGACGAGCTGACGGACCTCGACGACCTAGGGGCCGCGTACGAACTGATAGCCCGGCGCCACACGACCCCGGAGGCCGTGAGTGCCTGAGACGGCGCTGCGTCGCGTCGCAGTCACCGGCCTTGGGGCCGTGAGCAGTCTGGGCATCGGAGCCCGGGCGTTCACCGAGTCGCTCCGCGCCGCGCGCAGCGGGATATCCCCTATCCGCTCCTTCGACGCCTCCGGCTTCGACCACACTCAGGCCGGTGAGGTACACGGCTTCCTGCCGGGGGAGCACCTGAAGCGCGTTACCCCGGACCGCTGGGGCCGCAGCAGCCAGTTCGCCGCGGCCGCCGCACGTCTGGCCGTCGAGGACGCCGGCTGGGATCCCAAGGAGCTGTCCGCCGCCCGCGCGGGCAGCGCCATGGGCACCACCAACGGCGAGGCCCGCGTCTTCCAGCAGCTGACCGAGCAGTGGCTCGGCACAGGCCCCAACGGCCTCGACCCGAGGCTGGTCGTCCAGGCCTCGGCCGACCGCATCGCCGCCGCCGTCAGCACCGAGCTGCGGCTGCGCGGCGAGGCCCAGACCTTCGGCACCGCATGCGCCGCCAGCAACTACGCGATCGGATATGGATCCGACCAGATCCGCACCGGCACCACGGACGTCATGGTCGTGGGCGGCGCCGACGCGGTGAACCGGGCCACGCACGCCGGCTTCCACCGCCTCGGGGCCATCGCACCCGAGATGTGCCGCCCGTTCGACAAGGAGCGGGCCGGCATCATGACCGCCGAGGGCGGCGCCGCCCTCGTCCTCGAAGCATGGGACAGCGCCGTCGCTCGCGGGGCGCGGATATACGCAGAGGTCCTCGGCTACGCCATCACCTGCGACGCCAAGCACCCCACCCAGCCCGACCGGAACGGCATCGCCGAGTGCATCCGCCGCGCCCACCGCAGTGCTGCGGTGAAACCGGACGAGATCGACTACATCTGCGCCCACGGCACCGGCACGATCGCCAATGACTCCACCGAAGTCGCCGCCGTCCGCGAGGTGTTCGGCGACGAGGTGCCGCCGGTCAGCTCCATCAAGTCGATGCTGGGTCACACCATGGGCGCCGCTAGCGGCTTCGGCGCCCTGGCCTGCTGCGCCGCACTGCACGAAGGATTCCTGCCACCCACCGCGACGGTGCGCACGCCGGATCCGGCCCTCGGTTCCGACCTGGACTGCGTGGCCGGTGAGGCACGCGAGGCACGGCCCCGGATCGTGGAGAACCACGGCTTCGCGTTCGGCGGCAACAACGCGATCGTGATCCTGGGGAGGCCGCAATGACGGACACGGGCACGTCCACCGCGGTGCGCATCACCGCGTACGGGGCGCTGAGCGCGGCCGGCCTCGGCGGCAAAGCCCTGAACGAGGCCGTACAGGCGGGTGCGCTGCCGTACGCCGGAGCGAACACGCAAGCGGCGGAGATCGTCGGCGAGGGACCTCTGCCGCCGCTGCGGCTGTTCCCGGTCCCGGACTTCAACGCCCGCGAACACCTGGGCCGCAAGGGTCTGTCCAGCCTCAGCCGGACGGCCACGCTCGGCATGTCGGCCTGCGCACTGGCTCTCGAGGGCCTCGAGGAGCCTGTCCCGGACGCCGAACGGTCCGCCACCGGAGTGGTGCTGGGCACGAGCACGGGCAGCGCCCGCGCGTTCGCCGAGTTCTTCCGGGACACCTATGAGCAGGAGCTCCCGTACTTCGTCAGCCCTGCGCTGTTCCCGGGCATCCTGCTCAACCACGCCGCCAGCCAGGTTGCCATGCGCAACGCGTTCACCGGCGTCAACGCCAGCCTGGCCGGCGGCCAGATCTCCGCCCTGTCGGCGCTCAGGTACGCCCGCAACGCCCTGCTCACCGGTCAGGCCACGCGGCTTCTGACCGGAGCGATGGAGGAATTGAGCGCTCAGTCCGTGTGGGCCTGGCGGCACGGCGGGGCGCCCGCCGGGCACCCGATCGGCGAGGGCAGCGCCGTGTTCGTGCTGGAGCGCGGAACGGACGGGCCCCAGCCGTCCACGGTGGCCGAACTGCTGGCCTGCGAAGTGGGGTTCACCCCGGTCGACGACGGGCCGCACGAGGTGGCCGACACGCTGGCCGGCTGCATCATGCGCGCCTTGGCGGCCGGCGGCGTCAAGGCCGCCGAGCTGGGCGTGGTGTCCGTCGGCGCCACCGGCGTGGGCGGCTGGTCCGCGGTCGAGACCAGGGGCCGCCGCAGGGCACTGGAAGGCTGCCGTCCGCTGGTGCTGCGCGTGCAGGAGGTGCTCGGCGAGACCTACAGCGCGAGCGGGGCGCTCCAACTGGCCGCGCTCCTGGCGCACTGGGAGACGGACGACGCGGCCGACGTGACCCGGTTCGGCCTGGTGACGTCGGTCGGGGCCGACGGCTCGGTGGCGGCGGCACTGCTGCGCCGGCCGCGGCGGAGGTCCTGACGGACCTCAGAGAGGGGCCGTACGGTCGCGGGCTGCGCCCTGGCCGTACGGCCCTTCGGCGTCGAGCGGGACGTCGGCGACCGGTACGGGTGACGGGAGCACGGACGCCGTGATGGCCTTGTTGACGGCGTCGACGCGGGAGACCGCGCCCAGCTTGCGGTAAACGTTGTGGAGGTGCCGTTTGACCGTGCCCTCCGTGATGCCGAGGGCCGCCGCTATCTGGCGGTTGCTCATCGCCGACGCGACGCATTCGAGTATCTGGTGCTCTCGCGGCGAGAACGCCGTCTTGGGCCAGGCGTCCAACGGACGGGGCTCCGGGTCGCCGTCCTCGTCGTCCGCGGCCGGGCCGGTGAGCGCGCGCAGCAGTTCGTCGCGCGTGATGCCCTTGTGCAGATAGGCACTAGCCCCGGCGGTCTGTAACTCCCTTATCTGGTGCGGCTCGGCATGGGCGGAGAGGATGAGCACGCAGGTCGGCGGCGAGGCCCGCAGGATGCTGCGGACCGTGCCGGGACCCGGGTGGTCCGGCATCCACAGGTCGAGCAGGAGGAGATCGGGCCTGAGCGAGGCGGCGGCCTGGACAGCCTCGACGCCGGTGGCGGCCTGGCCGACCACCATGATTCCGTCCTGCCGGTTGAGGAGATCGCTGAGCGCGTCCCGGAACAGGGTGTGGCCGTCGGCCACCACGATGCGCGTCGGTGTCATGGAAAGAAGCCCCTCGTTGCTTACTTGCCGGTCAGGAACGGAAAGCGCGCTGGCCAGCGAGTGGTGATGCCGCGGATGTGGAGATTCCTCTGAGCTGCGTAATCGATTCCATCATGATCACAGAATGGAGAGGTGTCGAGGGCGGGCCGGTAATATTTCACCCATCGGTGCGGCCGGACGGTCTGTCTGATTCGGGGTGACAACTGCCTTACGCCGACGGAGACAGTCGGAGGCGGGGGAGGAGACCCGGCGCCGCGAGCCCGGGCAGCAGCAGCGTCCACATCGTGGCGAGGCGATCGACCAGGTCCCGCCGTCCTGTGTGCACTTGGGAGACCTGCTGCAGTCCGGTGAACGATGCGACGATGAACTTCGCCGCTTCCGTGAGGTCGAGCCCGGGCAGCAGTTCGCCGTTCTGTTCTGCCCGGCGGAGCAGTTCGGCCGTGACCTCCTGAGCGTACTGAAGCGGACGCGGGCCCGGATCGCCGGGCGGGGTCTGCTCCAGGGTCAGCCTGATCCCGGCCCGGAGCACGGGATCCTCGAGCAGCCGATGGGCCATGTCGAAGGTGAGGTCGATGGCCGACTGCAGGTGCAGCGCTCGTTCCGGGGCCACCAGCGCTTCGCTCTGCAACTCCACCAGAACCTCGGCAGTCGACCTCTTCGAGGGGAAGTGATGGTAGAGCGCCGCCTGGTCAGCTCGCTGCGTTAGAGGATTTCGGTGGTGGTGGCCCCGTCATAGCTGGACTCCTCGAAAGCCGCGGCAGCCGCCTCCAGAATCAACTGCCGTGTCCTGACGGCTCTTTCATGACGCGTCATGAAACGTGCAACCCTCCAGTAAACGGGCGGGTCAGCATGCCGGCCCCGCTGCGCGATGCCAAGGTCGGGTGCTCACCAACTCGCCATCATGGAGGGCTGGTTCATGGGGCGAAGGGCCATCGCGTCTCTGCTGACGGGCTTGCTGCCCGGTGCAGCGTCCTGATGTGCGCACGGTGTTGACCTTCAGCCTGCGTGGAAAATCAGCGGCGTGGTGGTGGTCACCGCGCCCATTGCCAGGCTTAGACGCCTACGAATGCAGCAGGAACGTGGGCGAGGATCCAGGAACCGCCCCTCTGTGCAGATCCGACAAGCCCTGTGTGCGGGTGTCGCAGTGCCGGGTGGGTAGCCCGGGGTGGCCAAGGGGTGGCCGGACGTCTCTCGGCACGCTCGATCTCCGTGTCGTAGTCGGCCGCATCGAAGCGGTACTCAGGGAGTTTCGCCTGGGGTTGTCGAGTCGGCGGGCGACGCCAGTCACGCCACAGGAACTGGTCGCCTTCCCTGCAGATGGTCACGTAGAGCGCGCCTCAGCAGCCCTCGGTGCAGTATGCGTCGGCGAGCTGCACCTCTCGGGGCTCGGCTGCGGCCCGCAGGCGACCGCTGTCGAGAAGGTACTCGGGGGAGTTGGCTGAGCCCTTGCCGAATGCTTCGGGTACCAGGGGCCGGCCGTCGATCAACAGCCGTGCCTCGACCGTGTCCGGGTCTGCTGGGTCCCGCACAGTGGCCTCCACCCGGAACCGGGAGACCGTCGCGCGGTGGAAAGGCTGCCGTGCCGTGCGCCGTATCCAGTGGACCCGGCGGCGTTCGGAGGGCTCTTCGGGCTCGCTCTGTGCGACGGCTGCCCAGGACTGCGCGCTCAGGACGGCTTCCAGGGTGCGTCGGGCAGTCGAGGGCGGTGAGCGCACCGACCGCGGGACGGGCGAGAACCCTCAGCAGGCCGAGAACCTTGAGGTAGGGCACGTCCTCCGGCTCACCGAGGCGAGCCAGGAGAGCGATGCCGACGTTCACGGTCAGTGTGCTGGTGCCGGTGCGTGTCGATGGCGGCCGAGAGCACGGGCTGCCGCTGTGTCTACTAGATGATCGATTCCAAGGGATCGGCTGCGCGCATGGGACGAGGGCGTCCAACGTCAGTGTGTGAAGACAGAGTTGGACACCCTCGCGATCGCACTCTATGTGAAGGCCGACGACCTGCTGAAGGCGTCTCCGCATCTCGCGCCAGGGCGGCCGGCTGTGGGGATCACCCCGCAGCTCACCGACGCCGAGCTGGTCACACTGGCGATGATGCAGGCCATGCTTGGTTTTACCTCCGAGGCCAGGTGGCTCCGCCACGCCCGCTCCCACCTGCGACATCTCTTCCCGTACCTGCCCCAGCAGCCCGGATACATCAAGCGGCTGCGCAAGGCCACCGAACTGCTCCGCCAGGTCACCCGGCTACTGGCCACAGACACCTCGGTGTGGAGCGACGACGTATGGATCGTGGACTCCACGCCGGTGGAATGCGGCCGCTCACGCGAGACCGTCAAGCGTTCCGACCTGGCCGGATGGGCCGAGTACGGGTACTGCGCCAGTCACAGCCGCTTCTTCTGGGGCCTGCGACTGCACCTGGTGTGCACCCTCCAGGGCCTGCCCATCGCGTTCGCCCTGACCGGGGCCAAGGCCGACGAGCGCGAGACCCTGCTGGACCTCCTCTCCGCCGAACCCGGCCTCGTCGCCGCGCGTCCCGCCCAGACGCTGATCGGCGACAAGAACTACTTCGGCCGGGGCTTCGAAAGCGAGCTCGCCGAACAGGACATCCGGCTGCTGCGGCCAGCCCGCAAAGGCGAGCCGGAACGGCCCGGAGCACCCCTGTTCAAACCATTGCGGCAGGTCATCGAGTCGGTCAACGAGACCTTCAAAGGCCAACTCGATCTCGAACAGCACCGAGGGCGCACGCCCGGCGGTGTCGTGGCCCGCGTCATGCAGCGAATCCTTCGCACTGACCGCCGCAATCTGGCACAACGACCACACCGGACAGCCCGTCCTACGCTCACTGACTGCCCATGATCACTGACCCCTTGGAATCGATCATCTAGGGGCAGATCGGCCATCGCAGCCTGGATATGACGATCCCGGATACCCAGCGCATGCAGCCTGCGCTGGATCTCATCGGCGGCACGGACCGTGTCCGGATGGGACAGCAGGGGTGCGAGAGCATCCCGCACACCTGCTTGGGCCTCGCGCCAACCTGGACGTGCACGCAGTTGTGGCGGGTCAGGCAAGGGGTAGTCGCCGTGAGGCAGTCGACCGTCGGACTTCGACTGGTTCAGGCGCAACGCGTATGCGTACAGGGAGGGCCAAAGGGCGGGGACTCCACCGCCTGCCTGGGCGCTCCACGAGTGGGGTAAGACTCGATTCCATAGGTCATGCTGCGGATCCCGTCACTACTGGTTGGTCGATGGCTAGGGGTTTTAGCTGGTCAGCAACGGACCTGAAGGATGATCTCGGGAACAGCCAACCGGCGATGTCTGCATCGGCCACGTTGGAAGGGGCCTTCTCTGGAGCGACCCGCGGGAGACCCGGCACGCGTACGAAGGGTCTGTGGGAGGTCGACAACCTCGGTGACCCTGCTTCTTGTCACCAGTGGTGGCCTTCCCGGTGGCCAGCCGGTGGCCGGACGCCTCTGGACGGTGCAGCATCGGGTGGCACGGATCAACCTGTTGCACGTGCTCTGATCAGGCAGAACGTCACTCAACAGCACGACCAGGTACTACGCAACACGAACGCTCACGGTCTCGTAATTCGTAGGTCCCACTACCTGACGTTCACCGACCGCACTCAACACCCTGAGACGGCCTCAAGAGCGCCGCGTCGGTCCTGGAGCAGGCCCGTTGCCCACCCGCAAACAGCGACGTTCCCTGGGGAGACCCTGGGGAGTCTTCGGGGACTTTCACGTCTGTCCCGGGGAGTTTCTGGGGACTTTCCGCCGCGTAAGCAGGGAAGGCCCTGACAGCGCAGAAAGAAACGAACGCGCTGGTCAGGGCCTCTTTCC
The DNA here is from genome assembly GCF_040652275.1 of Streptomyces sp. NPDC048275. NCBI lineage: Bacteria > Bacillati > Actinomycetota > Actinomycetes > Kitasatosporales > Streptomycetaceae > Streptomyces > Streptomyces sp. NPDC048275. Next base: position 26,473 of record NZ_JBEZLR010000071.1, on the reverse strand, counting down.
CTAGCACTCGATGATGTTGACCGCGAGCCCGCCCCGAGCCGTCTCCTTGTACTTGACGCTCATGTCCGCGCCCGTCTCCTTCATGGTCTTGATGACCTTGTCGAGGGAGACCTTGTGGGAGCCGTCGCCGCGCATGGCCATCTTGGCGGCGGTGACCGCCTTGACCGCGGCCATGCCGTTGCGTTCGATGCAGGGGATCTGGACGAGGCCGCCGACGGGGTCGCAGGTCAGGCCGAGGTTGTGCTCCATGCCGATCTCCGCGGCGTTCTCGACCTGTTCGGGGCTGCCGCCGAGGACTTCGGCGAGGGCGCCGGCGGCCATCGAGCAGGCCGAGCCGACCTCGCCCTGGCAGCCGACCTCGGCGCCGGAGATGGACGCGTTCTCCTTGAAGAGCATGCCGATGGCGCCCGCGGCCAGCAGGAAGCGGACCACTCCGTCCTCGTCGGCGCCCGGCACGAAGTTGACGTAGTAGTGGAGAACGGAGGGGATGATCCCCGCGGCGCCGTTCGTCGGCGCCGTCACGACGCGGCCGCCCGCCGCGTTCTCCTCGTTCACCGCCATCGCGTAGAGCGTGATCCATTCCATCGCGTGGGCCAACGGGTCGCCCTCCGCGCGGAGTTGGCGGGCCGAGACGGCGGCACGGCGGCGGACCTTGAGGCCGCCCGGCAGGATGCCCTCGCGGGACATGCCGCGGGAGACGCAGGACTGCATCACGCGCCAGATCGCGAGGAGCCCCTCGCGGATCTCCTCCTCGGTGCGCCAGGCCCGCTCGTTCTCCAGCATCAGGGCGGAGATCGACAGGCCCGTCTCGCGGGTCAGCCGCAGCAGCTCGTCGCCCGTGCGGAAGGGGTACTTCAGGACCGTGTCGTCCAGTTTGATGCGGTCCTGGCCGACCGCGTCCTCGTCGACCACGAAACCGCCGCCCACGGAGTAGTACGTCTTCTCCAGGACCAGCTCGCCCGAGGCGTCGTACGCGAAGATCGTCATGCCGTTCGCGTGGTACGGCAGCGCCTTGCGGCGGTGCAGGACCAGGTCGTCGGAGAAGGAGAAGTCGATCTCGTGGGAGCCGAGCAGACTGATGCGCCCCGACGACTTGATCTCCTCGACCCGGTCGTCGGCCCCCTCCACGTCCACCGTCCGCGGCGAGGCGCCCTCCAGACCGAGCAGTACCGCCTTCGGGGTGCCGTGGCCATGGCCCGTCGCGCCGAGCGAGCCGTACAGCTCGGCCCGTATGGAGGCCACCGAGTCCAGCAGCTCCTCGTTGCGCAGCCGCCGGGCGAACATGCGTGCCGCGCGCATCGGGCCGACCGTGTGGGAGCTGGACGGGCCGATGCCGATCGAGAACAGGTCGAAGACCGAGATGGCCACGGGGACTCCTCACAGCGGGGGTGGTGCATGGGGGTGGGGCGCCGCGCTCACCCTTCAGTGTGCGCGGCGCCCCGAAGAATCGTACGTTCCGTACGAACTACTTCAAGCCGGGGTACAGCGGGTGCTTGTCGGCCAGAGCGGACACCCGGGCCTTCAGCGAGTCCGCGTCGTGCGACGGCTTCAGCGCCTCGGCGATGATGTCCGCCACCTCGGTGAAGTCCTCGGCCTGGAAGCCGCGGGTGGCCAGGGCCGGCGTGCCGATGCGCAGGCCGGAGGTGACCATCGGCGGGCGCGGGTCGTTCGGGATGGCGTTGCGGTTGACCGTGATGCCGATCTCGTGGAGACGGTCCTCGGCCTGCTGTCCGTCCAGCTCGGAGTTGCGCAGGTCGACCAGGACCAGGTGCACGTCCGTGCCGCCGGACAGGACCGAGACACCGTGCTCGGTGACGTCGGACCGCACCAGGCGCTCGGCCAGGATCCGCGCGCCGTCCAGCGTGCGCCGCTGGCGCTCCTTGAAGTCGTCCGAGGCGGCGACCTTGAAGGAGACGGCCTTGGCGGCGATCACGTGCTCCAGCGGACCGCCCTGCTGGCCCGGGAAGACCGCGGAGTTGATCTTCTTGGCCAGCTCGGCCGTCGACAGGATCACGCCACCGCGCGGGCCGCCCAGCGTCTTGTGGGTGGTCGTGGTGACGACATGGGCGTGCGGAACGGGGTTCGGGTGCAGGCCCGCGGCCACGAGGCCCGCGAAGTGCGCCATGTCGACCATCAGGTACGCGCCGACCTCGTCCGCGATCCGGCGGAACGCGGCGAAGTCCAGCTGGCGCGGGTACGCCGACCAGCCCGCCACGATCAGCTTCGGCTTGGACTCCTTGGCCAGCTTCTCGACCTCGGCCATGTCGACCTGACCGGTGGCGTCGTCGACGTGGTACGGGACCACGTTGTAGAGCTTGCCGGAGAAGTTGATCTTCATGCCGTGGGTCAGGTGCCCACCGTGCGCGAGGTTCAGACCCATGATCGTGTCGCCCGGCTTGAGCAGTGCGAACATCGCGGCCGCGTTGGCCTGCGCGCCCGAGTGGGGCTGCACGTTCGCGTGCTCGGCACCGAAGAGCGCCTTGACGCGGTCGATGGCGATCTGCTCGACCACGTCGACGTGCTCGCAACCGCCGTAGTAGCGGCGGCCCGGGTAGCCCTCGGCGTACTTGTTGGTCAGGACCGAACCCTGGGCCTCCATCACCGCGACCGGAGCGAAGTTCTCCGAGGCGATCATCTCCAGGGTGGACTGCTGGCGGTGCAGCTCGGCGTCGACGGCGGCGGCGACGTCCGGGTCCAGCTCGTGCAGGGGCGTGTTGAGAAGCGACATGTCCTACGACTCCTTAGCCGGCGGTGAAAGCGATGTACTCGTCCGCGGAGAGCAGGTCGTCCGGCTCGTCCGTGATGCGTACCTTGAACAGCCAGCCCCCCTCGAAGGGGGCGGAGTTCACCAGCGCCGGGTCGTCCACGACGTCCTGGTTGATCTCGGTGACCTCGCCGGTGACCGGGGCGTACAGGTCGCTGACCGACTTGGTCGACTCCAGCTCACCGCAGGACTCGCCCGCGGTCACCGTGGCACCGACCTCCGGAAGCTGGGCGTAGACGACATCGCCGAGCGCGTTGGCCGCGAACTCGGTGATGCCGACCGTCGAGACGCCGTCCTCGGCGACCGACAGCCACTCGTGCTCCTTGCTGTAGCGCAGCTGCTGGGGGTTGCTCATGGCCTGAATTCTCCTGTACGCGGGGGAGTGGTGATGACAAGGGGGGAGGGGAGTTGAGCAGGGCCGATACGGCCCAGGGATCACTTCTGGCGCTTGTAGAACGGCAGCGCCACGACCTCGTACGGCTCGTGGCTGCCCCGGATGTCCACACCGACCCCGGCCGTCCCCGGCGCGGCGTGCGCGGCATCGACGTACGCCATCGCGATCGGCTTGCCCAGGGTGGGGGACGGGGCGCCGGAGGTGACCTCGCCGATGACCTTGCCGTCGGCCACGACGGTGTACCCGGCGCGCGGGACGCGACGGCCTTCGGCAACGAGCCCGACGAGCACCCGTGGGGGGTTCGCCCGGGCCTTGGCGGCGGCCTCGGACAGGGCCTCGCGCCCCACGAAGTCGCCCTCCTTCTCGAACTTCACGACCCGCCCGAGCCCCGCGTCGAAGGGGGTGAGCGAGGTGCTCAGCTCATGCCCGTACAGCGGCATGCCCGCCTCCAGGCGCAGTGTGTCGCGGCAGGACAGACCACAGGGGACGAGCCCGGCCGGGGCGCCCGCGTCGGTCAGTGCCTGCCACAGCTTCTCGGCGTCGGACGGGGCCACGAACAGCTCGAAGCCGTCCTCGCCGGTGTAGCCGGTGCGCGCGATGAGCGCCGCCACGCCCGCGACGATGCCCGGCAGACCCGCGTAGTACTTCAGGCCGTCCAGGTCGGCGTCGGTCAGGGACTTCAGGATGCCGGAGGACTCGGGGCCCTGCACGGCGATCAGCGCGTACGCGTCACAGTCGTCGCGGACCTGGGCGTCGAAACCGGCCGCGCGCTCGGTGAGCGCGTCCAGCACCACCTGGGCGTTGGAGGCGTTCGCGACAACCATGTACGCGGTCTCGGCCAGCCGGTACACGATCAGGTCGTCCAGGATGCCGCCGTCCTCCCGGCAGATCATGGTGTAGCGGGCGCGGCCGACGCCGACGGAGGCGATGTTGCCGACGAGCGCGTAGTTCAGGAGGACGGCCGCCTGTGGGCCGGTGACGGTGATCTCGCCCATGTGGGAGAGGTCGAAGAGACCGGCCTTCGTGCGGACGGCGAGGTGCTCGTCGCGCTCCGAGCCGTACCGCAGGGGCATGTCCCAGCCCGCGAAGTCGGTCATCGTCGCACCGAGCGAACGATGCAGGGCATCTAGCGCGGTGTGACGGGATGCGTTACTGCTCATCGGTGGGGCTCCCAAGGCATGACGGCGAGGTCGTTCCTCCCCATCTGTCATCGGAACCTGAGAGGTTCATCACGACCCCGCTCGGCGGTGATCCTGACTTGCACCTTGGGTGGAGCCACTGACAGCGGCTCGCTTTTCAGATGTGCCTCGCCCGCGCGGTAACGGGGCCTGAGAGATTCAAGGGAGGGACTTGCTCCTTCGGCGCCCCAGCGGTCCTCAAGGACTCACCAGGAACTCTCCCGCGCGGATTCAAGCGGCCGGTATGCAGTTGGCGCGCACATCATCGCACGTGCGGCCGGGTACCGGCAGCCCGGATCTGTAACCGGCCTGTGGCAGTCCGAGAACGGAAACGGGAGACACGGCGTATTACCTTCTCTTTACACTCAGCGGGGAAAGGACTTCCTGACCCCAGGGGAGGACGATCACGGTGAACAGGACCACGGCGTACGCGACGACCTCGGCCGTCGCACTGCCCGATCAGCCCCGTGCCAAGGCCCGGGAGGCGTGCGGCCCGCTCCCGACGGCCGTCGTCCGCGATCTCAGGGACCGGGCCGGACGCAGCCCACATGGTCTGCACTTCGGCGCGTCCGACCTGGTGGTCGTCACCGGGCTGCCGGGCAGCGGCAAGTCGACGCTGATGCGCCGCGCCGTCGCGGGCCCGCGCATCGACTCGCAGGACACCCGCGACCGCTGGGACGAGCGGATGGCAGGCCGGCTCCCGTACGCGGTCTATCGCCCCCTCGTCCGCCTCGCGCACTACGCGGGCCTGCGCCGCGTGCTGCGCTCCGGTGCCGGCGTCGTCGTGCACGACTGCGGCACACAGGCCTGGGTGCGCCGCTGGCTCGCCCGCGAGGCCCGTCGCCGGGGCGGCGCCCTGCACCTGTTGCTGCTCGACGTCGCACCGGGCACCGCCCTGGAGGGCCAGCGCGAGCGCGGCCGCGGCGTCTCGCGGTACGCGTTCGCGCGTCACCGGGGCGCGGCGGCCCGGCTGCTGCGCTCCGTCGAGCGGGGTGACCTGCCGGAGGGCTGCGGCTCGGCGGTGCTGCTGGACCGGGACGCGGCGAACGTGCTGCGCCGGATCGACTTCGGCAGCTGATCCCTGGTGCGGCCGATCCCTCGTACGGCCGATGGTGTGACAGTTCGCGCGCCCGGACGCGTGACGGCCCGTACGACTGCCCACGTGACGGCTCGTACGGCTGGACGGGTGATGCTCGTACGGCGTTGTCGTACGAGCCCATTAACCTTTCCAGCCGGAGCAGTGGTTCACAGCAGGCGGTAGACAGGTAGACAGATGGACTTCCCAGACTTCCCGGCACCGGCGCGCCCGCACCCCCATCCGCACGGCGGATGGCCGGGCAACGAGCTGGAGGAGGTGCTCTCCGCGTCCCTCGGGGTGCCCTCGGCAGGCGGCCGCATCGTCGAGGTCCTCGGCCGCAGCTTCGTCTGGGTGCCCCTGCCCAGCGGCGGCGGACCTCACTCCGGTCCCCTCGATCTGCCCACGCTGGAGATCGAGGGCCAGGCGTACGTGCCGGTCTTCAGCTCGGAGGAGCAGTTCCGCCAGGTCGTCGGCAGCCACCTGTCGTTCACGATCGCGCCCGCCGTCGAGTTCGCCCGCGGTCTGCCCCCGCAGGTGGGTATCGCGATCAATCCGGGCGGTGTGGTCGGCATCCCGCTGCCGCCACCGGCGGTCGCCGAGGTGTGCCGGTCCGGGCGCACCCCGCTGGACGGACCCGCGAGCGGCGGCCGGGTGCGGCTCTCCGAACCCGACTGGCAGGACGACCCGGTCGACTTCCTGGCCGCGGCCTCGGCCGAGTTCGCGGAGAGCGGCGTGGTGCTGACCGCGCGCCGCTGCCTGGCCAGCATCGAGGGCGACGACCCCGTGATGTTCATCGGGGTCGAACTGTCCCAGTGGGAGGGCGACGCCACCACGCTCCCGCTGGCGGCCCTCGGACGTGCGCTCGGCCGGGTGCCGGTGGACCGCCCGGTGAACATGGTGTTTCTCGACGTCGCCCAGGACCCGGTGGGGGAATGGTTGCGGGCACATGTGCGCCCGTTCTACCAGCAGGGATACTGACGTCGTGAAGACCTCCCGTGCCGCGCGTCAAGTAACTGTCAGGATCCCCGCTTAACCTGGTTACATGGCTCGGTCGGATGAGGCTGTTTCGCCTCCGGGGCAATGAGTTGAGTTCATCGTGATGTCTTCGCGAAGGGGCGGTTGAGAGTGAGTGCGTCGGGCACGGCCGCGGCCGGGCAGGTCGAGCAGATGCTGCGCCAGGTGACGCCCGGGCGTTACGACGCCTACGAGGCGCTCCTTCGCGCGCTCGCGACCCCGTCGTCCGGCCAGGTCTGGATGCTGCTCTGGCACGGCCAGGCCGGCTCCCCGGACGCGCAGTACGGGAACATGGAGGTCGACGGCTTCGGTTACGCGCCGTGCGTCACCTCCGCCCAGGAGCTCTCGGCCAGCGGCTGGAACCGGTCGTACGAAGTCGTCGACGGCCTCGACGTGGCCCGCACCCTCTACCCCGACCACTTCGGACTCTGGCTCAATCCGCACGCCCCCGGCGGCGGGGTCGGCATCCCCTGGCTGGATCTGCGCCGGATCGCCGCGGGCCTGGAGCGCCAGCCCGCGGGCCCGCTGCGGCTCTCCGAACCAGGCGTCGAGATCCCGCAGTTCTACGCCCTGCTCACGCAGAACGCGCACCGCACCACCGCCGTGCGCTCGCTGCGCCGTGCCTGGGTGCAGCCCGCACTCGGGGCGCCATATCTGGCCATCGGCCTCGACGTGTACGACACTTCGCCGCCCGCCGTCGACTCCGTGCGGGCGATGATGCAGCAGTCCATCGGCGCGGTGCCGGACGGGCTGCCCGTGTCGACCGTGGCGATGTCCGACGAGTACGACCCGGTGGCGATGTGGCTGCGGGCCAACGCCCGGCCGTTCTACGACCGCGAGGCCCACGCTGCCCCCGCCACGGCGCCGGTCCAGGCCCCCGCGGCGGGTTACGGTTACCCGCCCCCCGGTCGCTACTGACCCTCGGTCTCCGGTCTCGCCTGCTGGGCAAGACAGGGTTTCTTCGCGCGTAGATAGGGGCAGTTGGGCCCGTTTCTGTCGGATATGTCCCAATAAGACACTGTCCGACGGCCGTTACCCACCGTCCGGATAACGGAACCCACCTACCTGCATCACGTTTACGCATCCTTTCCCCGTCAGGTCTGGCTACTGATCGCCAAAGCGTTGAAGACTCCCGCTCCAGGGGGTTTATCCCCTGCGTACGACGGACGATCACGCCGCTACCGCGGCAAGCGCGGGCCGGCTACCGCCGGTTGAGAGGGGTCCCTGCCAGATGACGGCACCATTGCACGAGCCGACCGCGGAAGCGGCCCCCGGCGCGGCCGAAGAAGCGGCGGCTGCCGCCGGCGCGAAGGCCGTTCAGGGCCGTTCCCTGGGCCGGATCGCCTGGGAGCGCCTCAAGCGGGACAAGCTCGCCCTGACGGGCGGCATCGTCGTCCTCGTCCTTGTCGTGGTCGCCCTGCTCGCCCCGGTCATCACGGGCATCCTCGGGCAGGACCCGAACGAGTATCACGAGAACCTCATCGACCCGCTGTTCGGCACCCCCACGGGTTCCCTGGGCGGCATCAGCGGCGACCACCTGCTGGGCGTCGAGCCGGTCAACGGCCGCGACATCTTCGCCCGCATCCTCTACGGAGCCCGGATCTCGCTGCTGGTGGGCTTCCTGTCCGCCATCGTCGCGGTGATCCTCGGGGTCGTCCTGGGCATCCTCGCCGGCTTCTTCGGCGGCTGGGTCGACTCCCTCATCAGCCGGGTGATGGACGGTCTGCTCGCCTTCCCGCAGCTGCTGTTCATCATCGCGCTGGTCTCCGTCATGCCGAACAACATGCTGGGCCTGACCGGGTCGAGTGTGCGTGTGTTCGTGATGATCCTGGTCATCGGCTTCTTCGGCTGGCCCTACATCGGACGCGTGGTGCGCGGTCAGACACTCTCGATGCGTGAGCGCGAGTACGTCGAGGCCGCCCGATCGCTGGGCGCCGGGCGGATGTACATCCTGTTCAAGGAGCTACTGCCCAACCTCGTTGCCCCGATCATCGTCTACACGACGATGATGATCCCCACCAACATCCTCACCGAGGCGGCACTCAGCTTCCTGGGCGTGGGCGTCAAGCCGCCCACCGCCTCCTGGGGGCAGATGCTCTCGAGCGCGATCGACTACTACGAGTCGGACCCCATGTACATGGTGGTCCCGGGTGTGGCGATCTTCATCACCGTGCTGGCCTTCAACCTCTTCGGCGACGGCGTCCGGGACGCGCTGGACCCGAAGGCTTCCCGTTGAACCGCCGCACCACAACCGTCCCGTGGCACTCACACGGGGTCTCTCATCAATCCGGAGGATCCGAGATCGTGACTACCCAACGCACCTCAGGGCAGCGGAAGCGGGCACTTGCCGCTGCCGCCGTGGTGGCCGCGCTGCTGACCACAGCGGCGTGCGGCGGCGGCGACGGAGACGACGGCGACAAGGGCGGCTCGAAGACCGGCGCCGCCGGCTTCGACGCCGCGAACAACAAGGTCGCCCAGGCTTCGCTCGCCAAGAAGGGCGGGACGCTGAAGTTCGGTGCCGCGCAGGACGCCGACTCGTGGGACACCACGCGTGGCTACTACGGCATGATGTGGAACTTCTCCCGCTACTACAGCCGTCAGCTCGTCACGAACAAGGCCGAGCCGGGCCCGGCGGGCGCCGAGGTCACTCCGGACCTCGCCACCTCGACCGCCAAGGTCACGGACGACGGCAAGACCTACACGTACACCCTGCGTGACGGCAGCACGTGGGAGGACGGCAAGGCGATCACGTCCAAGGACGTGAAGTACGGCATCGAGCGCGTGTGGGCGCAGGACGTGCTGTCCGGCGGTCCGACGTACCTGAAGGACGTACTGGACCCCAAGGGCGAGTACAAGGGCCCGTACAAGGACAAGTCCGCGGACAAGCTGGGTCTGAAGGCGATCGACACGCCGGACGACAAGACCATCGTCTTCCACCTCCCGCAGGCCAACTCGGACTTCGAGGAGATGCTGGCCCTGACCTCGGCCTCGCCGGTGCGCCAGGACAAGGACACCAAGTCCAAGTACGCCCTGAAGCCGTTCTCCTCCGGCCCGTACAAGTTCGAGTCCTACAGCCCGGGCAAGGACCTCAAGCTGGTCCGCAACACCTCCTGGAAGCAGGCCTCGGACCCGATCCGCAAGGCCTACCCGGACGCGATCACCATCCAGTTCTTCTCGGACGCCAACCAGCTGGACCAGCGCCTGATCAGCGGTGACCTGGACCTCGACCTGAACCAGACCGGCATGTCGCCGCAGGGTCGGACCACCGCCCTGAAGGAGCACAAGGGCAACCTGGACAACCCGGTCTCCGGTTACGTCCGTTACGCGGTCTTCCCGCAGAGTGTGAAGCCGTTCGACAACATCGAGTGCCGCAAGGCCGTGATCTACGGCGCCGACCACGTGTCGCTGCAGACCGCGCGCGGCGGCCCGATCGCCGGTGGCGACATCGGCGCGAACATGCTGCCCCCGTCGGTCCCGGGCGCCGAGGGTCAGAAGTACGACCCGTACGAGCTGGCCGGCGCCAACAAGAACGGCAACGAGGCCAAGGCCAAGGAGGCCCTGAAGGCCTGCGGTAAGCCGAACGGCTTCAAGACCACCATCGCGGTCCGCAACAACAAGCCGGTCGAGGTGGCCACCGCCCAGTCGCTCCAGGCGTCGCTGAAGAAGATCGGCATCACCGCCGAGATCGACCAGTTCGACGGCTCGCAGAGCTCCGGCGTCATCGGCAGCCCCTCGAACGTGAAGAAGAAGGGCTACGGCATCATCATCATGGGCTGGGGTCCGGACTTCCCGACCATCCAGGGCTTCGGTCTGCCGCTGTGGAGCAGCAAGTACATCGCGGAGAGCGGTAACAACAACTACGCGCTCATCAAGGACAAGACGATCGACGGTCTGTTCGACTCGTACGTCACCACCCTGGACGACGCCGGCAAGACCAAGATCTCCACGGAGATCAACCACAAGGTGATGGAGGGTGCGTACTACCTGCCCTTCGTCTACGAGCGGTTCATCAACTGGCGCTCGGACAACCTGGCGAACGTCTACACGACCGACGGCTACAGCGGTCAGTACGACTTCGTCAACCTCGGCCTGAAGAACCCGAAGAAGTAAACCCGGCACACCCGCCGAACGGCACGAAAGGCAGGTGAAGGCCGGCGCAGCGTGATCGCGGGCCATCGGAAGACCTCCGATGGCCCGCGGTCCGCGGCGGGCCGAGAGCTGTGCTCGCTTACCTCATCAGGCGGTTGTTCGCCGCCGCAGTGATGCTTGTGGTCATCGTCATGGTGGTCTTCGGCATCTTCTTCCTCATCCCCAAGTGGGCTGGCGTCGACATCGCCTTGAGCTTCGTGGGCAAGCAGGCCGACCCTGCCGCCGTCGAGGGTGTACGCGAGAAGCTGGGCCTGGGCGACCCGATCTACGCCCAGGTCTGGGAGTTCTTCAAGGGCATCTTCGCCGGTCGCACCTACACGGGCGGCGGGGACAGCGTCCACTGCGCCGCACCGTGCTTCGGTTACTCCTTCCGCAGCGAGCAGGCCGTCTGGCCGGTGCTGACCGACCGCTTCCCGGTCACCCTGGCTCTCGCGCTCGGTGCCGCCGTGCTGTGGCTGATCCTCGGCGTCTCGGCGGGCGTGCTGTCCGCGCTCAAGCGAGGCAGCCTGTGGGACCGCGGCGCGATGGTGGTCGCGCTCTCGGGCGTCTCCCTCCCGATCTACTTCACCGGCATGGTCGCCCTGTCGGTCTTCGTCTACGGACTGAACTGGTTCGACGGGCAGTACGTTCCCTTCGCGGACAGTCCAAGCGGCTGGTTCGGCGGGCTGATCCTGCCGTGGATCACCCTCGCGTTCCTGTACGCGGCCGTGTACGCGCGCATCACCCGCGCCACCATGCTGGAGATCCTTGGCGAGGACTACATCCGCACCGCCCGCGCCAAGGGCCTCAAGGAGCAGACCGTCATCGGCAAGCACGCCATGCGCTCCACGATGACGCCTCTCCTGACCATGCTCGGCATGGACCTGGGCGCCCTCATCGGAGGTGCGATCCTGACCGAGACGGCGTTCAACCTGCCCGGTCTCGGCCAGGCCGTGCTCAACGCCATCAAGAACCAGGACCTGCCCATCATCCTGGGCGTCACCCTGATCACTTCTCTCGCGGTGCTCGTCGCCAACCTCGTGGTGGACATCCTGTACGCCGTGATCGACCCCCGAGTGAGGCTCTCGTGACCGACCTCAGCAAGAGCGGAGCGGCCGTGGGCGAGCCCACCTCCGCCTCGCCCGCCCCGTCCGCCTTCTTGGAAGTGCGCGACCTCAAGGTGCACTTCCCGACCGACGACGGCCTGGTCAAGTCCGTCGACGGGCTGAGCTTCCAGCTGGAGAAGGGCAAGACCCTCGGCATCGTGGGCGAGTCCGGCTCCGGCAAGTCGGTGACCTCGCTCGGCATCATGGGCCTGCACACCGCCGGCCAGTACGGCAAGCGCAAGGCGCAGATCTCCGGTGAGATCTGGCTGGACGGCACCGAGCTGCTCTCCGCCGACCCGGACCACGTGCGCAAGCTGCGCGGCCGTGAGATGGCGATGATCTTCCAGGATCCGCTGTCGGCGCTGCACCCGTACTACACGATCGGCCAGCAGATCGTGGAGGCGTACCGGATCCACCACGACGTCAACAAGAAGACCGCCAAACGTCGTGCGGTCGAGATGCTCGACCGGGTCGGCATCCCGCAGCCGGACAAGCGGGTGGACAGCTACGCGCACGAGTTCTCCGGTGGTATGCGCCAGCGCGCCATGATCGCGATGTCGCTGGTCAACAACCCCGAGCTGCTGATCGCGGACGAGCCGACGACCGCTCTCGACGTGACCGTCCAGGCGCAGATCCTCGACCTGATCCGGGACTTGCAGAAAGAGTTCGGCTCCGCGGTCATCGTCATCACCCACGACCTGGGCGTCGTCGCCGAACTGGCCGACGACATCCTGGTGATGTACGGCGGTCGCTGCGTCGAGCGGGGCCCGGCCGAGAAGGTGTTCTACGAGCCCCGCCACCCTTACACCTGGGGTCTGCTCGGCTCGATGCCGCGCCTGGACCGTGCGCAGACCGAGCGCCTGATCCCGGTCAAGGGTTCCCCGCCGTCCCTGATCAACATCCCGTCCGGCTGCGCCTTCAACCCGCGCTGCCCGTACGCGGACCTCCCGAAGGACAACGTCACCCGCACCGTCCGTCCCGAGCTCGCCGAGGTCGGCAGTCGGCATTGGGCTGCCTGCCACCTGGGCAAGGAGCAGCGGGAGCGTATCTGGATCGAAGAGATTGCGCCGAAGCTGTGAGTGACGAGAAAGCGGTGACGATTCCCGCGCAGAGTGAAGGACCGGGTCGTGCCGACGCCGAGGTCCTGCTGAAGGTCACTGGGCTGAAGAAGCACTTCCCGATCAAGAAGGGCCTGCTTCAGCGTCAGGTCGGCGCGGTGCACGCGGTCGACGGCCTCGACTTCGAGGTCCGGTCCGGTGAGACGCTCGGCGTCGTGGGCGAGTCCGGCTGCGGCAAGTCCACGATGGGCCGACTGATCACCCGGCTGCTGGAACCGACCGGCGGAAAGATCGAGTTCGAGGGCAAGGACATTACGCACCTCGGCGTCGGCGGGATGCGCCCGCTGCGCCGGGACGTGCAGATGATCTTCCAGGACCCGTACTCGTCGCTGAACCCGCGCCACACCATCGGCACGATCATCGGCGCTCCCTTCAAGCTCCAGGGTGTCGAGCCCGAGGGCGGCATCAAGAAGGAAGTGCAGCGGCTGCTGTCGGTCGTCGGCCTCAACCCCGAGCACTACAACCGCTACCCGCACGAGTTCTCCGGCGGTCAGCGCCAGCGCATCGGCATCGCCCGTGCGCTCGCGCTCAACCCGAAGCTGGTCGTCGCGGACGAGCCGGTCTCCGCGCTGGACGTGTCGATCCAGGCGCAGGTGGTGAACCTGCTGGACGACCTCCAGCAGGAGCTGGGCCTGACGTACGTGATCATCGCGCACGACCTGTCGGTGGTCCGGCACGTGTCGGACCGGGTCGCGGTGATGTACCTCGGCAAGATCGTCGAGCTGGCCGACCGCGACTCGCTGTACACGGCGCCGATGCACCCGTACACCAAGGCGCTGATGTCCGCGGTGCCGATCCCGGACCCGGCACGGCGGGGTGTCAAGAGCGAGCGCATCCTGCTCAAGGGCGACGTGCCCTCGCCGATCGCGCCGCCCAGCGGCTGCCGCTTCCACACGCGGTGCTGGAAGGCCACGGAGATCTGCAAGACGACCGAGCCGCCGCTCCTGGAGCTGAAGCCGGGTCAGCAGGTCGCCTGCCACCACCCCGAGAACGCGGCGGACCAGGCACCGCAGGACGTGGTTCTCCTGTCGGCGGCCAAGGAGGCCATCGAGCTGGTGCCGGCGGCGGTACTGGCGGAGGGGTCGGCGTCGGAGCCGACGGACGTGGCCGCGGCTGAGGCCGAGGCCGCGGAGGGTGCTGCGACCGAGGAGACTCTCGAGGCTGAGAAGGCTGCGGAGACTTCTGAGTCCGCGGAGGCCACCGAGACCGCCGAGGCTGCAGAGACCGCGGAGGCTGACGAGGCTGCTGAGGCTGACGAGGCCGAGGAGCCCGCCACGGCGGACGAGACTGCCCCGGCCGACGCCGACGCCGACGCCGACGCCGACGCCGACGCCGACGCCGACGCCGACGCCGACGCCGAGGCCGACGCTTCCGGCGAAGCGGATGAAGCCGCCGAAGCGGACGAGTCGGCCAAGGCTGACGCTTCCGCCGAAGCCGAAGCCGAAGCCGAAGCGCCCGCTGGAGCCGAAGCCGTAGCCGTAGCCGAAGCCGAAGCCGAAGCCGAAGCGCCCGCTGAAGCCGAAGCCGAAGCCGAAGCCGAAGCCGAAGCCGAAGCCGAAGCCGACGCGCCCGCCGAAGGCGCAGTGTCCGCCGAGGCGGACGAGTCCGCCCCCGCCGAGGCGTCCGCCCCCGTCGCGCCCGCCGCCAAGGCGCCCGCGGAAGCCGATCGTCAGGAGTCAACTGACAAGTAGGCAATGACGATTGGGCAAAGTCATGAACATGCCCGAACGGGAGAGTGCAGAGTCTCGCGTGTCCATCTGATCAGGACCGATCGGAACACGTTCGAAAGGGACGCTCATGGCACTCTCCCGTTCGGCACGTTTAGGGGCCCTCGCGACCGCGGCGGCCTCCTTCCTCGTCATCGCCGCCTCCTCCGCCCCGACCCCGGGCGCCGACGGCATCGGCGACTCCTACTTCCCCCAGCTCGGCAACGGTGGCTTCGACGCCCGCCACTACGACCTGGACGTGGCGTACAACCCGGACACCGACCGCCTCGACGGCCGTACGACGATCACGGCCCGCGCCACCCAGTCCCTCTCCTCCTTCGATCTCGACCTCCAGCAGCTGGAGGTCACCCGGGTCGAGGTGAACGGCAGACGCGCCGGCTTCACGCGCGAGGGCGACGAGATCCGCGTCACCCCGCACGGCGCGCTGCCGAAGGGGCGGACCTTCACGGTGACCGTCACGTACGGTGGCGTCCCCGAACCCCTCGGCGGCCCCATCGTCTTCGGCTCGAACTACGGCTGGATGAAGACCACCGACGGCGTCTTCGTCGCCTGCGAGCCGAACGCCGCCTCCACCTGGTTCCCGTCCAGCGACCACCCCGACGACAAGGCGACGTACGACATCCGGATCAAGGCACCGAAGGGCCTGACCGGCGTCTCCAACGGCCGCCTCGTCTCGACCTACGACAAGGGCGGCCAGACCGTCACGCACTGGCGTGAGAGCAAGCCCATGGCGACCTATCTCGCGACCGCGACCATCGGAAAGTTCGACGTGCGGACGGGGAAGACCCCGGCCGGGACACCCATCTACGTCGCCATCGACCCCGTACTCGCGGACGGCAACACCGTCGACGTGTACGCCGTCACGGCCGAGGCCACCGACTACTGGTCGCAGGTCTTCGGGCCGTACCCCTTCGAGGAGACCGGCGCGATCGTCGACGACATGCCGGCGGCAGGGTTCTCGCTGGAGGTGCAGTCGAAGCCCGTGTACTCGGCCGTACGCTCCGAGACGACGATCGTGCACGAGCTGGCCCACCAGTGGTTCGGGGACTCCGTCACGGTGGAGCGCTGGAAGGACATCTGGCTCAACGAGGGCTTCGCGACCTACGCCCAGTGGCTGTGGTCCGAACACAAGGGCATCCGCTCGGCGCACGACTCCTTCCTGGCCGGCTACAACGCTCGGCCGGCGGACGCGCCCTTCTGGCAGACGGTCGTCGGCGACCCGCAGCGCGACACCATGTTCGCCTCGGCGGTCTACCAGCGCGGCGCGATGACGCTCCAGATGCTGCGCGAGCGCATCGGCGACACCGCGTTCTTCAAGCTGCTGCCCGCCTGGACGAAGCTGCACCGCTACGACAACGCCAACACCGCCGACTTCGTCCAGCTCGCCGAGAAGGTGTCCGGCCGACAGCTCGACGATCTCTTCGAGACCTGGCTGTTCACCACAGGGAAACCCGCCCTGTAGGCGTTTCCGGGCCTTCCTTTGTAAGGCGCACACCCGGTCACGGGTGAGAATGTCCAGGTGCTTCAGGAACTGTTCAGCCCCTCCGTCCAGCATCGGCTCGACCTCGTGGGGATCTTCGTCTTCGCGATCTCCGGCGCTCTGCTGGCCGTCCGCAAGAACTTCGACGTCTTCGGCATCGCCGTCCTCGCCGAGGTCACCGCTCTGGGCGGAGGGATCTTCCGGGACCTGATCATCGGGGCCGTACCGCCGGCCGCGTTCACCGACCTCGGCTACTTCAGCACCCCGCTGCTCGCCGCCCTCCTGGTCTTCTTCCTGCACCCCCAGGTGGAGCGCATCCAGGGCGCGGTGAACGTCTTCGACGCGGCCGGACTCGGCCTGTTCTGCGTCGCCGGCACGATAAAGGCGTACGAGTACGGGCTCGGCCTGACCTCGTCGGCCGCCCTCGGCCTGGCCACCGCGGTGGGTGGCGGTGTGCTGCGCGACGTGCTCGCCAACGAGGTGCCCTCGCTGCTGCGCTGGGACCGTGATCTGTACGCGGTTCCGGCGATGGTCGGTGCCATCATGGTCGCGCTGTGTATCCGCTACGACGCGTTGACGACCTTCACCAGCGGCCTAGCCGCCGTCACCGCCTTCGTGCTGAGACTGCTCGCGATGCGGTTCCACTGGCGAGCACCGCGGGCGTGGAACCGTCGTTCGACGGCGACGGAGGTCGAGACCCCGTAGGAGCGGAAGGCTTCACATGGCCGAAACAGCAAAAGCTACTGCTTAGTAATTTCCTGTTGTACCGTTCAGGTATGCCAGAAGCAGCTTCGATACAGGCCGCACGGACGGCCGCAGGGACCGCCGTACAGGCCACCATCGGCGACAGTGAGTTCGACCGCGACACCGCGGTCACCCGGCGCGAACCCGGCGTCTACGACATCGATCTGACGGCCGGATGGACCATCATCAGCGCCGTCAACGGCGGCTATCTGCTGGCCGTCCTCGGCCGCGCCCTCGGGGACGCTCTGCCGCACGCCGACCCGTTCACCATCTCCGCGCACTATCTGACCGCGTCCCAGCCGGGACCGGCGGTCGTCCGCACGGACGTGGTCCGCACCGGGCGGAGCTTGTCGACGGGGCAGGCCTCGCTCTTCCAGTACGACGACGAAGGCCGCGAGGTCGAACGGATCCGCGTGCTCGCCTCGTACGGCGATCTCGACACCCTGCCCGACGACGTCCGCACGTCGGCCACGCCGCCCGAGTTCCCGCCCATGGAGCACTGCTTCGGGCCCGAGGACGGACCGACCCCGGTCGACGGCAGCTCCGCCATCACCGACCGGCTGAAGCTCAAGCTCGACCCGTCGACCCTGGGCTGGGCCCTCGGGGCGCCGTCCGGGAAGGGCGAGATGCGCTCCTGGTTCGGGCTCGCCGACGGTCGCGACCACGACCCTCTCTCGCTGCTCCTCGCGGTCGACGCGCTGCCGCCGACCGCCTTCGAGCTCGGGCTGTCCGGCTGGGTGCCGACGGTCGAGCTGACGGTGCACGTGCGGTGCCGTCCGGCGCCGGGTCCGCTGCGGGTGTCGATCAAGACGCGCAACCTCGCCGGGGGCTTCCTGGAGGAGGACGCCGAAGTCTGGGACAGCGCGGACCGGCTCGTCGCGCAGTCCCGACAGCTCGCCCGGGTGCGGCTCGGCTGAGCGATCCTCGGCCTGGCCAGGCCGCCGACCACCCGTGAACGCCGGCTCCTTCGGGGCCGGCGTTCACCATCTCGGGGTTGTACGGGGCCGGTTGAGTCGTGGTCCGGGCGAGTGATCCACAGCGAACCACAGTTCTGGCACAGCCCAGCCTTACGTGGATCTGGTCCTCTGTCCTTCCGCTCATCCCGCACTCATTCGGCAGTCATAAACCGGTCCCCGTGACCCGGTCCCCGTGAACTGGGAGTTACCCCGATGAACCGTCGTGTCCGACTCGTCCCCGCCGTCGCCCTGCTGGCGCTCTCGCCCCTGCTGGCGGCCTGTGGCTCGGGCGACTCGTCGTCGTCCTCGAACAGCGGCAACGCCGACCAGAGCTGTCAGCAGCCGTCCGGCATGCCGAGCGGAGGTCCGTCGGGCATGCCGAGCGGTGGGCCCTCCGGGATGCCCACGGGCTCGCCCACCGGGACGCCGTCCGGCATGCCCACGGGGAAGGCTCCGTCGGGCGCTGCCTCGGGTATGCCGTCAGGTGGTCCGGGCGGTGGTCCGGGCGGTGGCCAGGGCGGCTGCGGGGGCGGCCCCGGCGGTGGACAGCCGGGGCAGGGGCAGCAGACCGCTCAGGGCTGATCCGGACCGCATTCCCCAAGGGTGGCGTACTCGGTAACGGGTGCGTCACCTCAGCCAGTTGCGGCGGCCGATGCTGATCAGCCGCATCTGCCGGCTCGCCACGTGGGCCACCCGGTCCCGCTCGTCTTCGGACGCTTCCAGCGCCTCCAGATAGAGCGAGGCCGTCATCAGCATCTGGTCGACGTACAGGCCCGCGAGCATCAGCAGATCGCCGTCGCTCCACCCCTCCGACTCGGGCTGCTTGGCCAGCTCGACCTTCACTTCCGCGGTGAACCGGGCCAGTTGCTCACTGATCGCCGCCCGCACCGGCTGCACGCCGCCGTGCCGCTCGCGCGCGATGAAGCGGACGTGCGCGGGGTGCGTCTCGACGTGATGGGCGATCAGCTGGACCGCGCGCTCGATGCGCTCGGCGCTGTCGCCGGCCGCGGACACCGTCTCGCCGATCATCGGGTGCAGGCTGCCCAGCGCCTCCTCGACCAGGGCCACACCGAGATCCGCCGTCGAGCGGAAGTGCCGGTAGAAGGCGGTCGGGGCGACTCCGACGGCGCGGGTGACCTCGCGCAGGCCCAGGCTGCTCAGGCTCTGCTCCTCCAGCAGTTCCAGCGCCGCGTCCAGGAGTGCCTGCCGGGTCTTCTGCTTCTGGGCCTGCCGGACGCCGAGAGTGTGACTCATGCCATGCAGTTAACAACTGTTCTCCGTGATTGGAAAGTCGAGGGGAGCGCTAGACTCGGAAGTCAGTGAACAAGTGTTACTACAACCGTTCACTGAATCGTCAAGTCCCCGAAACATACGGGGACTCACCGTCGAGAGGCATCTCATGCTGTTCCTCGTCGCCGCCCTTCTGCTGCTGGGTGTCGTCATGGGCACCGTGGCTCACGCCCCGTTGCCCGTCACCCTCGTCGCCGCCACCGTCATCGGCATTTGGCTCGCCGTCTTCGCCGTGCGTGAGCGCAACGCCCGCCGGCGCGGCACCTCCACCAACTGACCGTCGGGAGCTGACCCCCCTCATGGAACTCACCGCCACCCCCGCCCGTCGGACCGCCGCCCGGGACGCCGACGGCATGGCCGTCGCCTCCTTCATCCTCGGCCTCCTCGGCCTGCTGGTCCTGAACCTCTTCCTGGGCCCGATCGCCATCGTCCTCGCCTCCGTCGCCCTCCGGCGCGGCACGACCCGCCGCGGCCGCGCCTTCCTCGGTCTGGGGCTGGGCATCGCCGACCTGCTGGTACTGCTGGCGTTCATGCATTTCGACAGCACGGTGTCCTGGAACTTCTAGGCTGAGGGCCGAGGCCGAGACCGTGTGGTGAGGGCCCGTAGAATCGGGGCCACCATGGCTTACCTCGACCACGCCGCGACCACGCCGATGCTCCCCGAGGCGGTAGAGGCACTGACCGCCCAGCTGAGCATCACGGGCAACGCCTCCTCCCTCCACGCCGCCGGCCGCAGAGCCCGGCGCACGGTCGAGGAAGCCCGCGAAACCCTCGCGGACGCCCTCGCCGCCCGCCCCAGCGAGGTCGTCTTCACCGCCGGCGGCACCGAGGCCGACAACCTCGCCGTGAAGGGCCTGTACTGGTCCCGCCGCGACGCCGACCCGGCCCGCACCCGCGTCCTCGCCAGCCCCGTGGAGCACCACGCCGTGCTCGATGCCGTCCACTGGCTCGGCGAACACGAGGGCGCCACGATCGAGTACCTCCCGGTGGACGTGTACGGCCGCGTCCACCCGG
The DNA here is from genome assembly GCF_040652275.1 of Streptomyces sp. NPDC048275. NCBI lineage: Bacteria > Bacillati > Actinomycetota > Actinomycetes > Kitasatosporales > Streptomycetaceae > Streptomyces > Streptomyces sp. NPDC048275. The sequence continues at coordinate 6,482 of NZ_JBEZLR010000071.1, read as the reverse complement.
ACGCCCTGCGCGAGGCCATCGCCCGCAACCCCGACGACGTCGCCCTCGCCACGGTCATGTGGGCCAACAACGAGGTCGGCACGGTGCTGCCGGTCCGTGAACTGGCCGACGTCGCCGCCGAGTTCGGCATCCCGCTGCACGCCGACGCCGTCCAGGCCTTCGGCCAGGTCCCGGTCGACTTCGGTTCCTCCGGTCTCGCGGCGATGACCGTCTCGGGCCACAAGATCGGCGGGCCGTACGGCATCGGCGCGCTGCTCCTCGGCCGCGAGTACAGCCCCGTACCGGTCCTGCACGGGGGAGGCCAGGAGCGCCATGTCCGCTCCGGCACCCTCGATGTGCCCGCCATCGCGTCGTTCGCCGTCGCGGGGCGGCTCGCCGCCGAGCAGTGCGAGTGGTTCGCCCGGGAGATCGGCGCCCTGCGCGACGACCTGGTGGACGCCGTGCGCACGGCCGTGCCCGACGCGATCCTCGGCGGCGACCCCGACCGCGCGGGCCGCCTGCCCGCCAACGCGCATTTCATGTTCCCGGGCTGCGAGGGCGACTCCCTGCTGCTCCTGCTGGACGCGCAGGGCATCGAGTGCTCCACCGGCTCCGCGTGCACGGCCGGCGTCGCCCAGCCCAGCCACGTCCTGCTGGCCACCGGCACCGACCCCGACCTGGCCCGCGGCACCCTCCGCTTCTCTCTCGGCCACACCTCCACGGAGGCGGACGTCGAGGCGGTGGCGAAGGCGATCGGACCGGCGGTGGAGCGGGCGCGGACGGCGGGGCTGAGCTGACGCCGCCGCGCCCACCCTTTGCGTACTAGCTCTCCGTCACCATGAGGGAGGCCATCATGCCCTCGTCCTCGTGCTGGAGCAGATGGCAGTGGAGCATGTACATGTAAGTGTCGTCCGCGAAGTCGGTGAACTTCATCGCGATCTCGATGGAGCCGCCGCCGACGACCTCGTACGTGTCGAACCAGCCCAGGTCGACGCCCGTCGGAGCGTCTCCGTTGATGGAGATCAGCTGGAACGGCACATCATGCAGATGGAACGAGTGTTCCAGTTGAGTGCTGTTCGTGACGGTCCACACCTCCTCCGAGCCCAGAGTGGTGCTGATCATCGCCATCGCCGACATGCTCGTACCGACGGAGCCGTTGATCGTCATGGAGGCGCCGCTCTGGCCCAGCGTGATCGCCCGGGCGGTGAAGTCGGTCGTGTCGTACCGGGTGATGGTGTTGAGACTGCTCGGCAGGTCGTCCGGGGTGTCCGAGGCGTCCGGGGTGACGGTGAGGAAGGGGTAGGTGCCGCTGCCGCCGCGGACCCAGCCCGTCGTCACGACGGCCTCCAGGGTGACCGCGTCCGAGAGCTCCATGACGAACTCGGCGCGGGCGCCCGCCACCAGCCGGATCGACGCCACTTCGGTGGCCTCGGTCAGATACCCCTGGTCGGTGGCGATCTGGGTGAGGGTGGCGCCGTCGCTGCGCTGGACGGTGATGATGTCGGACGGTGAGGCGTTGAGCAGCCGGAAGCGGGTGCGGGTCTTGGTGGCGGTGAAGGCGAGCGTGGTGGCGTCGACGTTCGTGCCGTTGCACAGCAGCGGGTAGCTCAGTCCGCCGCCGAGATAGCCGGTCAGGTCGTACTTGATGTCTCCGGCGGTGTCGGTGGCCAGGCACTGCAGGATGATCGGGATGTCGTCGGTGCCATAGGTGCTGGGCAGCGCGGCGGAGGCGTCGGAGTCGTCCTCGACGATGATCATGCCCGCCAGGCCGTGGGTGGCCTGCTTCGCGGTGGTGCCCAGGGCGTGCGGGTGATACCAGAGCGTCTTGGCCTCGTCGAGGACCGTGAAGGTCGGGGACCAGGTCTCCCCGGCGGCGAAGGCGTTCTGCGGGCCGCCGTCCATCTTCGGTGGGACGTGCGCCCCGTGGAAGTGGACGGTGGTGTCCTCGTCCAGGCTGTTGGTGATGTTCAGCAGGACGGTGTCGCCGGAGGTCCACTTCATGGTGGGGCCGAGGAACGACTGGTTGTAGCCCGCGGTCGTGCTGGTCACCCCGCTGAGCACCTCGCTGGTACCGGTCTGCGCCGCCAGGGTGAAGGTCGTGGTGCCGTCCGACGTCGTGCCCTCCAGCAGGTCGGGGATGGTCAGCGTGGTGCCCGCCGCCTGCGCCTTGTTCTGCCCCGCGTTGGTCAGTAACGCGATGGCCGTGCCGCCCGCCGTCACCGCCGCGATGCCGGCCCCGGCCATGCCGCCGAGGAACTTGCGCCGGTGCATGCCTTTGCCGCCGCTCTTGGCTTTGGCCTTGCCGTTGCCCTTGTCGCTGCCCGCGCCGGAAGCAGGCTGTGTGGTGTGAGTCATGGCGGTGGACTCTCGACCTAAGGGCTGTGTAAAGGCTGGGGCCGACTTAGGAGAACGCCGCCTGCGCTGTGAAATCCGGTGAACGATAGTCAGGATCAACTCCCTTGAAAACAGGGAGAGTTGAGGTGCCGCTGGTCACATCGGCCGCACGGGACGCAACGGACATGCGCGTCACGGGCATGGCTCACAGCATCACGATTGGGTCACTCGAGTCGGCCAGGGGGTGATCCGAGCGACATCCCCTACGCCCCGGCCGCGTCCGCCCGCTCCGCCGCGGCACGTGCCTTTCGTACGAGCGGTATGTACCGGTCCCAGTCCCAGTACTGCCCGGGATCCGTGTGGTCCGTGCCCGGCACCTCCACGTGGCCGATGATGTGCTCGCGGTCGACAGGGATGTCGTACCGCGCGCAAATCCGGGCCGTCAGCCGCGCCGACGCTTCGTACATCGCGTCCGTGAACGACGAGGCCTCCTCGACGAAGCCTTCGTGCTCGATGCCGACGCTCCGCTCGTTGTACTCCCGGTTCCCCGCCTGGAACGCCACGTCCAGTTCGCGGATCATCTGGGCGATGTGCCCGTCCTTGCGGACGATGTAGTGCGTGGCCGCGCCGTGCCCCGGATCCTGGAAGACCTTGACGGCACTTCGGTACCCGCCCTGGGTGACATGGATGATCACCCGGTCTATCCGGTAGTCGTCGGGCCGGTCCGCGCGCCGCCAGTTCGCAGCCGACGCAGCCACCCACTGGGCGCCGCGGAAGTCGACCTCGCCCTCCTTGCGCGGCTTCTCGACACTCGGCAGCCGCCACCACAGGTGCCCGAGCTCGTCCCGCGCGAGTACCGCGGTACCCACGGCAGCCGCCGCCCCGCCGATGAGCAGAGCCCGCCGCCCGATCCGGCGGTCGCCGTCCGTGCGCTTGTGCCCCTTCGTCTCCTCCGCGGCCTCAGTCATCCATCGCTTCCGTCACTCATCGCATCCGTCCCCCCGTTGCTTCCATCCCCTATCGCTCCCCATCGCTCCCCGCTGCGATCTCCAACGGATACTGGCGGGCTTCGGTTCCCGCCGCCCCGTACCCTGGAGGGGCTATGACTGAGATCTCGCAGCGCCCCCGCCCCCTTCGCGTCCTCGCCGCCATGTCCGGCGGCGTGGACTCCGCCGTTGCCGCCGCCCGCGCCGCGGAAGCCGGGCACGACGTGACCGGTGTACACCTCGCCCTGTCGGCGAACCCGCAATCGTTCCGGACCGGCGCGCGCGGCTGTTGCACCATCGAGGACTCGCGCGACGCCCGCCGCGCCGCGGACGTCATCGGCATCCCGTTCTACGTGTGGGACCTCGCCGAGCGCTTCCGCGAGGACGTGGTCGAGGACTTCATCGCCGAGTACGAGGCGGGGCGCACCCCGAATCCCTGTCTGCGCTGCAACGAGAAGATCAAGTTCGCGGCGCTCCTGGACAAGGCCCTGGCCCTCGGCTTCGACGCGGTCTGCACGGGCCACTACGCGAAGGTGATCGTGAACGAGGACGGTACGCGCGAGCTGCACCGCGCCTCCGACATGGCCAAGGACCAGTCGTACGTCCTCGGTGTCCTCGACGACCGCCAGCTCGCGCACGCGCTGTTCCCGCTCGGCGACACGCTCACCACGAAGGACGAGATCCGCGCCGAGGCCGAGCGCCGCGGCCTCGCCGTCGCCAAGAAGCCGGACTCGCACGACATCTGCTTCATCGCCGACGGCGACACCCAGGGCTTCCTGACCAACCGCCTGGGCAAGGCGGAGGGCGACATCGTCGACGAGTCCGGGTCGGTCATCGGCACCCACGAGGGCGCGTACGGCTACACCATCGGCCAGCGCAAGGGCCTGCGCATCGGCACCCCGGCCGCCGACGGCAAGCCGCGCTACGTCCTGGACATCTCCCCGGTCAACAACACGGTGACGGTGGGCCCCGCGGCGTCCCTGGACGTGAACGGGCTGACGGCCATCAAGCCCCGCTGGTGCGGCGCCGCCCCCACCGGTGCCGGCACCTACACCGCCCAACTCCGCGCCCACGGCGGCGAGACCGAGGTGGCGGCCGAGCTGGTCGACGGCTCCCTCGAGGTCACCTTCAGGGAGCCGGTGCGCGGGGTCGCCCCCGGCCAGGCGATCGTCCTGTACGACGGCACGCGCGTGGTGGGGTCGGCGACGATCGCGACGACCACGCGCGCGACGGCGTCCGTCTGATTGGTCCTCCCTGTCCTACTGGTCGGTCCTATCGGTCCTATCGGTCCTTCTGGTTGGTCCTACTGGTTCGTTTACGACACCTCCACCTCGTAGAAGCAGAGGTGGTCCTTGATCCGGGCCACGTCCGGCTTGGGCTCGGGGTACGCCCAGACCAGGTCGGGAGCGTCGGGAAGTGACCAGTAGGACGCGTCGCCCTTGAACGGGCAGTGCGTGTGGGTGTCGGAAGGCGTCAGCAGGTCCAGGCGGACATCCTCCGGAGGCAGGTAGTAGCGCACCGGCAGGCCGGTCTCGCGCAGGAGCAGCGGGCGATCGCTCTCCGCCAGGACCTGGTCGCCGTGCACGACGCGCACGCGCTGGGTGCCTTGCTCGATGGTGATCGTGTGTCCTTCAGCCATATCTGGACAGCACGCGGGGGCCCCGGGTTCTTCCCCCGTACCGTAGTCGCATGAATATCTGCGTCTTCCTCTCCGCCGCCGACCTCGACGACCGCTACACGCGCCCCGCTCGGGAGTTCGCCGAACTCCTCGGCAAGGGCGGCCACACGCTGGTGTGGGGCGGTTCGGACGTCGGGCTGATGAAGGTGGTCGCCGACGGTGTGCAGGAGGCGGGCGGGCGACTGCTGGGCGTCTCCGTGGACTTCCTGGCGGCCAAGGCGCGGGCGGGCGCCGACGAGATGGTGATCGCCCGGGACCTCGCCGAGCGCAAGGCGCTGCTCCTGGAGAAGGCCGACGCCGTCGTGATCATGGTGGGTGGCACCGGAACGCTCGACGAGGCGACCGAGATCCTGGAGCTGAAGAAGCACGGGAAGACGGAGAAGCCGGTGGTGCTGCTCAACACGGCGGGTTTCTACGACGGCCTGAAGGCGCAGTTCCGCCGCATGGAGGCCGAGGGCTTCCTGCCGCGCCCGCTCACCGACCTGGTGTTCTTCGCCGAGGAGCCGGTGGGCGCGTTGGCCTACCTGGAGGAGTCGTTCGGGACCCGGTGATGCGAGCATGGCGTCCATGGCTACACATGTGATCACCGGGGCGGGCTCCGGCATCGGCGCCGCCGTCGCCCGCCGCCTGCACGCGCGCGGGGACGAACTCGTGCTGCACGCGCGCGACGCGGGCCGCGCGAAGGAGATCGCCGGAGAGTACCCGGGGGCGAAGACCCTCGTCGGCGACCTCGCGGACCCCGACAAGCTCTCCTGGGCGTTCTCGCACCAGACCCTGCCCGACCGGATCGACTCGCTCCTGCACGTCGCGGGCGTGGTCGACCTCGGCCCGGTCGGAGAGCTGACCCCCAAGGCCTGGCGCCACCAGCTCAACGTCAACCTGATCGCCCCCGCCGAGCTGACCCGCCACTTCCTGCCGCAACTCCGCGTCACCCAGGGGCACGTGGTGTTCGTGAACTCCGGCGCCGGCCTCAACGCGAGCGCCGACTGGTCCGCGTACGCCGCCTCCAAGCACGGCCTGAAGGCCCTCGCGGACTCCCTCCGCCAGGAGGAGCACCCGAACGGCGTGCGAGTGACCTCCGTCTACCCCGGCCGCACCGCCAGCCCCATGCAGGCCAAGGTCCACCAACAGGAGGGCAAGCCGTACGACGCCTCGAAGTGGATCGACCCGGAGTCGGTCGCGACGACGATCCTGATGGCCCTGGACCTGCCGCGCGACGCGGAGATCAACGACGTGACGGTACGACCGGGACGGTAACGATGTTTTTCAGGCGCCGGTCGGCTGTACGCAGCCCGTCCGGCGTTCGAGGACGAGGCCGCTCAGGCCGAAGCGGGGGTCTGGGGGCGGCAGCCCCCAGGAACGGCGCCCACCGGACGACCCCACCCCCGGAGGGCTGGAACTGCTCACCAAGGAGTGCGCACAAGGTCGAATTAGCTCGATCGTGTGATCGTCCGCTTGCGGGCTTGCGGTGCCCTGGGCTGATCGGGCTAACGTGATCGTGCGAC
>NZ_JBEZLR010000070.1:0-52308 GCF_040652275.1 Streptomyces sp. NPDC048275 | reverse complement strand
CAGCAAGCGCATCGGACCGGACCAATCGAGACGGGGATCAGTTCGGCCCGAGATCTGGCACGGGGCCAGCAAGATCACGATCTACAGCTGGAGTATTAGGCCGGAACACGGTCCAGGAACCCGTACACACTCCGGATCCGGTCCTCGCCGTCCAGGGTGATCACGTCGAATCCGGCGACGGGCGCCGAGCCGTCCGCGTCGTTGACCAGTTCCCAGCCGAAGCGGGCTGTGTCGTGGTGCCCGTCGACGGCGCCCATGAGGCGGAAGGAGAATCCCGGGAACTGCTCGTGCGCCGCCGCGATCACGGCCGCGATCTCGTCGTGCCCGCGGACATCGGCCAGCGGATCGGTGTAGGCGCCGTCCACGGTCCAGGCGGCGGCGACCGCCTTGGCGAGCGCGTCCCGCTCGCCCGCGTTCCAGGCCTCGAAGTAACGGGCGACGGCATTCCGGTAACGGTCGTCGGATGCGAACATGGTTGATCAACCTCCGTTGAGAAATGGGGTACGCGCTGGTCGGAGACCGAATTCCGAGGTGCGGGTGCCCCCTGGGATCCGGTACCGCAACCATGCCCGCCGCGTCCCCACGGCGTCGATTACCTCCCAGGTAAGGGCGGCGGATCGCCTTTCGGCCAAACTGAGAGGTGAATATGCCAGGAGACTGGCTGGAATGACATGGTGACAGAGTGTCAGGGGTGGCGATACTCGATTAGTAGGGCGATTCCGCCATGCCTACGCAACATCAATATGCACAACAGATGAGCCGCACGCAGTAAATGAGCCGCAGGGAAAGCGAGGCCGGGCCGGCAGCGAGCGTTGCAATGGGGGAGCGATCGTGCACGACGAATTCCTGTGCCATGTCACCGCATACGGAATATGCGGAGGTCGACGCGTCGGCGTCCCCCTGGGGACCTATCGCGCGCCCACGCTGGCGCTTGCTCTGTGGTGGATGCGGGATCGCGCCTCGTGGATGGCCGAGCGGCTCGATCCACAGCCCGAGGACCCGACCTTCCCGCCGAACTCGATCGCGCCGGTCGCGAACACCGTGCCGGACGTGCCGGCCCTGCTGCGGGCCTGGTGCGGTGACGCGGTCCAGCAGGAGCTGGTGGCCGAGGAGTTGGCCGCCGGCAAGCTCGTCCGCATCGCCACCAGCGACGACACCACCGAGTACGAACTGCTCGCCGAATCCGTGGACGCGCTGCGCATGCAGCGGACCGCCGCCGCGCTCGGCACCTCCGCGGCCTGACGGAGCCGGTCGGCGACCGTGACGGCCCGCCGCTCGCGGAACTCGGTCGCGGCCCGTCGTGGACGCGGCTTCTCACGGTTCGATCAGGCGCATATATGGACGAATAGCTAGAATTCTGGCATGGCAGAGCGGCCGGTCGGTCCGAGTGCGCCCGAACTCGTACTCGAAACCGAGACGGGCTCCACGGTGATGAGTCCGAGCCGCGACTATCACGTCGGGCGTGACCCGCTGAGCGACATCGTCATCGAGGACGTCCGGGTCTCGTGGCACCACGCGGTGCTTCGGCCCGCGGCCGGCCACTGGAGGCTCGAGGACGAGAACAGCACGAACGGCACCTACGCCGACGGCCGCCGCGTCGACGAGTGGGGCGTCGGCCCGGGCAGTGTCATCCGCTTCGGCAGTTCGTCCGACGGACCCCGGGCGGTACTCGTCGCCCTGACGCCGGTGCGTCCCTCGGCCGTCTCACATCCCTCGGCCACCGGTACCTTTCGGCAGCCCGCCACCGTACGACCGCTGCCCACCCGCACCGTGCGCATCGGCCGTGGCGACGACAATGAACTGCTCGTCGACGACCTGACCGTCTCCCGGCACCACGCCGCGCTGCTGGCCCACCAGGACGGGACGTACGAGATCGTCGACCTCGGCAGTCACAACGGCACGTTTCTCCATGGCCGGCCCGTCGCCCGCGCCCCGGTCGCGCCCGGTGACATCGTCGGCATCGGCCACTCCGCGTTCTGCCTCGTCGGCGACCAACTGCAGGAGTACGTCGACACCGGCGAGGTCTCCCTCGATGTCCAGGACTTGACGGTCACCGTCGACCGCGGCCGCACAACGCTCCTCGACCAGGTGTCCTTTCCCCTGGGAGGGAAAGGCCTGCTCGCCGTCGTCGGCCCCAGCGGCGCCGGAAAGTCCACGCTCCTCAACGCCCTGACCGGGCAGCGCCCCGCCGACCACGGCAGGGTCCTGTACGACGGCCGCGACCTCTACCACGACTACGCCGAACTGCGCACGCGCATCGGCCTCGTGCCGCAGGACGACATCCTGCACACCCAGTTGACGGTACGCCGGGCCCTCACCTACGCCGCCGAGCTGCGCTTCCCGCAGGACACCGCGAAGTCGGAGCGCCGGGCCCGGGTCGACGAGGTGATCGGCGAACTGGGACTGGAACAGCGGACCGCGCACCCCATCCGCAGCCTGTCGGGCGGCCAGCGCAAGCGCGTCAGCGTGGCACTCGAACTGCTGACCAAGCCGTCGCTGCTGTTTCTCGACGAGCCGACGTCCGGCCTCGACCCCGGTATGGACCGCTCCGTGATGCGCATGCTGCGCGGCCTCGCCGACGACGGCCGTACGGTCATCGTGGTCACCCACAGCGTGCTCAGCCTCGACGTCTGCGACCGGCTCCTCGTGCTCGCACCGGGCGGCAAGGTCGCGTACTACGGACCGCCCGATGACACCCTCGCCTTCTTCGGCTACGAGCAGTGGCCCGAGGCCTTCGAGGCCTTCGAGCGGGACCAGGGCCGGGACTGGGCGGGAGAATACCGGGACTCGCCGTTCCACCGGCAGTACGTCGACAAGTCCAGCGAGCAGCCGCATCTGCCGCACGTCCTCGCGGCCGAGGCCGTCGGACCGCCGCCCAAGGCCCAGAGCTGGGGCGCGCAGGTCAGCACGCTGGTCCGCCGCTACGCGGCCGCGCTCAGCGCCGACCGGACCTTCCTCGCCGTCATCGTCGTGCTGCCGTTCGTGATGGGCGTGATGGCCCGCGCGCTGGCCGGAAGCAGGCTGACCCGGGAGACGGCGATGAACGCGCTGCTCATCCTGTGCGTCGGTGGGGTCCTGACGGGCGCGGCCAACGCCGTGCGCGAACTGGTCAAGGAGCGGGTGATCTACCAGCGCGAGCGGGCCGTCGGCCTGTCCCGATCGGCGTACCTGATGTCGAAGGTCGTGGTCCTCGGCACCGTCACCATGCTCCAGGCGGTCGTCCTCACCCTTGTCGCCCTGTCCGGCGTCGACCTCAACGCACCCCGGGGGAAGGGCGTCCTCATGCCGCCGCTCGTGGAGATCACGGTGGCCGTGGCCCTGCTCGCCTTCACGGCGATGATGCTCGGCCTCCTCGTGTCCGCCCTGGTGCGTAAGGAGGAGGTCACCATGCCGCTGCTGGTATTGCTCGCCATCATCCAAGTGGTCTTCTGCGGCGCGCTGTTGAAGCTGAACGGATTGCCCGGCATCGAGCAGCTGTCCTGGCTCGTCCCCTCGCGCTGGGCCCTGGGCGCGATGGCCGGGACCATCGGACTGGCCCGTATCGTCCCCGGGGATCTGACCGCGGAACCACTGTTCAGGCACTCGACCGGAGTGTGGCTGCTCAACGTGGGCATGCTGGTCGTGCTCTCGGTCGTCTTCGGCTACGCGGTGGCCCGGCTGCTGCGACGCCGCGAACCCGCCCTCATGCGGAAGTAGGCGCGATGACGACTCCCGACTCCGCCCAGGTGACGATTCCAGGCTTCCGCCCGACGCATGTCGTCCCGGGGGACGGCCTGCCCGCCTGGGAGGCCCCGGACCCGTCCCGTCCCACCGTGCCGCTGGACGCGCTGCTCCCGGTTCAGCTCGTCGAACGACTCGGCGACTGGGGGAGGATCGTGTGCGCCAACGGGTGGTCGGCCTGGGTCGACGGCCGACTGCTGGTCGCCGTACCGCAGTCGCCGCCCGAGGCGGGCGGCGCAGCCATCCGTACGGCCGATCCCCGCCCGCTCCTGGCCCGTGCCGAGGAGGTGCTCAGCCGATATCGGAGCGCGGTGGAAGACCGCTCGGCCGGGCGTATCGACGGGGGGTCCTTCCGGAGCCTTACCCAGGGCCGGCGGATCGGCCTGGTCGTCGACGGCGAGTCCCTCTGGCTGTACGACGCCGAGCGCGAGCGATGGGTGTACTGCGACGGGACGGCGCTGAGCACCTATGCGGTCGATGCGGATCCGGTCGTGAGCCGGGGGCCGGACACGCTCGAACAAGAACCGGATGCCGTACCGGACCCGGATGCCGTACCGGAATCTGACGCCGTACGAGGACCTGACGCCGTACACGAACCGGACGACAGTGAACCGACGCGTCTCGTCCCGCGGGTGCCGGACGAGTCCGATGACCGCTGATGGCTATCCGGACGGCTGTCCGGCCCCGATCTCGCCCCTGTGGTGAACGCTCTTCGCCAGCAGACCGCCCAGAAACCCGGTGGCCAGCCCCCACAGCACGGCGAACCCGAGTGCGGTCCAGAGCTTCGGTTTCAGGAGGAGCTCCCCCTTGAGGCCGCCGCCGACGTCGCCGACGCCGAGGAGCGAGAGGCCGTAGTGTACGGAGACCCTGCCGACCAGGCAGATCATGAGCACGGTGAGTGCCAGCGCGATCGCCATGTGCACGGCGTGCTGCCAGGTACGCATCCGGGCCGGCGAGCGGGCGGCCAGGAGGAAGGCGGCGCCCAGGAGCAGCAGGGCGTCGACGACCAGCAGCCACCACACCTTTCCGTCGAACCGGGCAAGGGTGCGCAGATTGAGCGTGGAGACGTCAGGGGCGCGCAGCACCTCGTCGAGGATGTGCGGCATCGGCAAAGCGAAAGGCCCGTCCACTCGCCCGGTCCAGGTGGCGCCCATGCCGATCGTGAGGGCGAGCCAGACGAGGTTGGGGAGCCCGAGGAAGATCACCGCGAAGGTCTCGGGGATGTGCCCGCGCGTCGCGGCCACCACCAGCGCGACGACCACGCCCACGGCGACGTAGGCGAGCAGGAGCACCACCATGGCGAAGGCGGCCGGCCGCACCGACTCCTGGAAGCGCAGCATCCGGGTCGGCAGCGGGGCCCCGCGCGAGACCAGCAGGGCGAGGACGAGCACGCCCGCGAGCCACAGCACCCCGAGGACCAGCGTCGACGGCAGATCGGTCCGGAAGCCGACCGTCGGCTCGGCGCCCAGCAGGTCGCCGATGTCGCCGATCGTCCCGTCTCCGAGGGAGATCTTGAAGTCCTGGCGCGAGCAGAGCGCGATTCCGAGAAGGGCCGGCAGCCACAGGACGGCGATCCGGGCGGCCCACCCGGCCCATTCGGAGGCGCCCGCGACCGCCCGGTGCCGTAGCGGCCGCAGGAATCCGGTGGCGATGACGAGCGCCCCGGCGAGCGTGACCGACAGGGGAATCACCGTCAGGCCCGCCTGGGTGTCGGCGATCACTCCGGCGTCGCCCGCGAACTCGATCGTGCCGCCGACCGCGGTCACGACGGTGGCCGCGACGACACGCGGGAAGGCGTTGTCGGGCAGGTCGGCGCCACCGGCCCCCCACAGCCCCAGGGCGGCGACCACGAGCATGACGATCAGCCCGGCCAGCACCGTCACGAGGGCCTGGACCCAACCGTGGCGTGCGACCGTCCGCCCGACGGGAGGGGCGACGGCCTGGGCGGACGGTGTCTGGGGGCTCACGTTGTCACGCTAAGCAGCGCCACGGCCTCGCGCCCGTCGGGGCGGCCGACCGCGTCAGCTTGCGGCCAGTACCGGATCGGAGCACACAATGGGCTGATTGTGGAATCAAACGGCGTAAATCGGTTGAAGTGCCGTGTTATCCCTACGCCTGGAAGAAGAGCCCGTGAGCATCGAACCGCCGGACGCCGGCCGCCCCCCGGGACCGCCCGCGGGCCCGCTGTCAGGCCCGACCAGGGACGATCGGACGCAGCCGAGCGTCCGTACACCCTCGGAGCCGCCGAGCGATGAGTCCGGCGGTCGCGGTGCCGGGGGCGGCGGAGACGGAGACGGCGGCGATGACGGTGGTGGTACGGGGGGACCGTCCGGGCCTGGCGGCCCGGTCGGCCCCGGTGAGGGAACCGGCAAGGGCCCCGACCACCCGTGGTGGAAGTCGGCGCCCCGCCTCGCGCTGATATCCGGCGTCACGGTGGCCGCGGTGGTCCTGGGCCTCGTCCTCGCCCGTTCCGACGGTACGTCCTCGGCCGGCGCCGAGGTTCTCCTCGAGGCCGCGGGCAAACCGGGCCCCGACCCGTTCACCGAGTCGACTGCGAACGACAGCTCCGCCGCACCGGTGACACCATCGGCGAGTGCCCCGGCGTCCGCCGATGCGTCGGGTGTGTACGGTTCCGCCCCCGGCCTTTTCAGCGGCACCCGCAATGTCGCCAGTTGCGACGTGGAGAGACAGATCAAGGCGCTCCAGGCGACCCCGACGAAGATCAAGGCCTTCGCGTCCACGCACGGCATCCAGGCCGCCGCGGTCCCCGCCTATCTGCGCTCGCTCACCGCCGTACAACTGCGTATGGACACACGCGTCACCAACCACGGATACCGAGACGGCGCTTCTCACGGCTATCAGGCGATCCTCCAGGCGGGCACCGCCGTCCTCGTCGACGGCCGTGGTGTGCCGCGGGTGCGCTGCGACTGCGGAAACCCGCTGCTGCCACCGGTCGCGCAGCAGGCCACGCCCAGGCGGACGGGCGACACCTGGTCCTCGTTCCGGCCGCAGAACGTCGTGGTCGTCTCGCCCGCGAAGACAATCATCGACGTCTTCGTCATCTACGACCCCGACGACAAGGAATGGGTCGCCCGCCACCGGGGCGACAGTGGCGGCCACCGCGATGAGAAGACGCATCCCCCGACGCGTCAGCCGGCCCCGACCGCGAGCGTCTCGTCCCCCGCAGTGAGCTCTCCGCCGTCCTCGCCGCCACGGTCCTCGTCGTCTCCGGCGCGGCCGTCCTCGTCTGCGCCACCGCCCTCGTCTCCGGCGCGGCCGTCCTCGTCTCCGGAACCCTCGTCCCCGTCTGCGGAGTCCTCGGCGCCACCGTCGTCCCCGTCACCCTCTTCGTCTTCCTCTCCCTACTCTCCCCACTCGCCTTCACCTTCGCCCTCGTCATCACGCTCGCAGCCCTCGTCCTCCGCGCCTCCGACCAGCGCACCGGAGTCGGCGGTGTCGCCCAGCTCCGTATCGCCCGGTACGACTGCCGCGCCCTCGTCGTCCACCAGTGCCCCGGAGCTGTCCGCCACCTCCCCGGAGTACTGACTCCGACGCGGCGCCGTGCGTGAGCCGCGGGAGCCCAGAGGTGACTGGGGAGGACTTCACGGGGTACCAGCACTTGTGCAGCAGCGTTCGCATGTTCGGTACCTGAGAGAGACGCCCATGATCGAGCCCTTGGACGGAGTGGTGATACCGACTGGCTTCGACGTGCCCGTGGAACCGCTTCGGCGGGCGGCGCACTACACCGGCGAGCCGGGGTGCATCGCCGAAGCACGCCATTTCGCCGAGTCGTTTCTCGAACAACTCCGGTCGGAATGGTGTGCCGAGATCGACGAACGGGCCGACGGCGACCTTCTCCTGGTCGTCAGCGAACTGGTCACCAACGCGGACCGGCACAGCCATGGGCCCTACATCCTGGAACTGGAGGGAACCGACACCTCCGTGTCCGTCACCGTCTACGACAGCAGCGCCACCCTGCCCCGGCCCTGTCCGCGGGATCCCGAACGTGTGGGGCGGCACGGACTGGAGATCGTCCACGCGCTCGCGACGAAGGTGACCGTCGGTCGAGTGCCGGTCGGAAAACGTGTCAAGGCCGAGCTCGACCTGCGTCGTTGACCCGGCCACCCAGGGGATCCGTCGGGATCCGTTGTCGAACGCAAGGGTGGGGCTCTCATGAGAAGGCGTGAGACAGGGTGGCGGCGGATCGCCGCGGGCGGTCTCCTCTGGGGTGGTGCGGCCGCTGCCCTGGGCGCGACCGGGAACCGGACCGCGCGCCGGGCGGCGCTGCGGGGCGTCGGCGCCGTAGCCCTCGCAGTGGCGGTGACGCGTGCTCTGGGGCACCCGGCGACACGGAAGGCAGGGCCACTCGAAGCGGCCGGTCACGTCGCGCCGACCGCCGCGTTCACCGCCGGAGTCCTCCTCGAAGCTCCCCGGTACGGGCTGCTCGTGGTGCCGGGCACCGCCGCATTGGCCATGGCACGCGTGCGTTCCGGGGTCCGGCACCCGGGCGACTTGGCCGTGGGCGTGGCGATCGGGGTCGGCGCCGCCGCGCTGACCGCACGCTGGTGGCCGGTCAAGCCGGAGACGGCAGCCGCGGCGGCACCACCGCGCCGGCCCGCTGCCGCGCTGCCCGGGGGCGCCGGCCTGCACATCGTGGTCAACCCGTCCTCGGGCCTCTCGTGGAGCGCCGATGCGCCCGACGCGAGCGAGTACCTGCGGGCCGCGCTGCCCAAGGCGGAGATCACGGTGCCGCAGGAGGGACAGGACCTCACGGAACTCCTGGAGCAGGCCGGCCGGCGGGCGAAGGAGCAGGGCGGCGCGCTCGGCGCCTGCGGCGGCGACGGGACGATCAACGCCGCGACGGAGGTCGCCGCCCGGCTCGGCCTGCCGCTCGCGGTGTTTCCCGGCGGCACCTTCAACCACTTCGCCGTCGACCTGGGCAATCAGTCCCTGGACGACGCCGTACGAGCCGTGCAGGGCGGGGACGCGGTCGTCGCGGACCTCGGGCGGGCCCGTGCGCCGGGCGGACCGGAGCAGCTGTTCCTCAACACCTTCAGCCTCGGCGTCTACTCGGATCTGGTCGGCGCCCGGGAAAAGCTGGAGAAGCGGATCGGGAAGTGGCCCGCGCTCGTGGTCGGTCTGGCCAAGGTCCTCGCCGACGGCAGCCCCGTGGACATCTCGGTCAACGGCCGCCCCAAGCGGCTGTGGCTCCTGTTCGCGGGCAACGGCATCTATCACCCCGCCGGATTCGCGCCCACGTACCGGACACAGCTGGACGACGGTCTGCTGGACGTCCGCGCCGTCGACGCCGGTACTCCGCTGGCCAGGACGCGGCTGCTGCTGGCCGTCCTGACCGGCACCCTGCACAACAGCCGGGTCCTCACCACGGCGCAGGTGCGCAGTCTGCGGCTCGAAGTGCTGCACGGCGACCCGCGGTTCTCGTACGACGGCGAGGTGACCCGGGTCGCGGCACCGCGGCTGGTGCTCGACAAGCTGACGCGGGCCGTGACGCTGTACCGGCCCGCGCAGCAGGACCAGTGGCTGCGCTGAAGTGTGCCGGCGGACCCGGTGTCAGGCCCGCTCGACCCGGTTCAGGTCACTCAGCATGCCGCTGCGCAGCCGCTCGATGATCCGCTTGATGAGACGGGAGACATGCATCTGGGAGCAGCCGAGACGCTCCCCGATCTCTGCCTGGGTGGCTTCCTCCACGAACCGCAGATGAATGATCTGCCGGTCGCGTTCACTGAGCTCCGACACCAGGGGAGCGAGCGTCTGGAGCTCCTCGACGAGCCGCATCCCGTCGTCCTCCACGCCGATGAAGTCGGCGAGGACCGCCTCACCGTCCTGGCTGCCCTCTCCGGTGAGCGCGGCGTCCAACGAGGACGAGTTGTAGCCGTTGGCGGCGATCCGGGCCTCGATCACCTCGTTCTCGGACAGGTTCATCAGCGTGGCCAGCTCGGCCACGGTCGGTTCCCGGTCGATACGACTCGCCAGTTCCTCCCGTGCCTTGGCCAGCTCCACACGCAACTCCTGCAGCCTGCGCGGCACATGGACGGCCCACGTCGTGTCACGGAAGAAGCGCTTGATCTCACCGACGATGTACGGCAGGGCGAAGGAGGTGAACTCGACCTCGCGCGAGACCTCGAACCTGTCTATGGCCTTGATCAGACCGATCATTCCGACCTGGGCGATGTCCTCCAGGTCGTCCCCGCGATGGCGGAAGCGGCCCGCGGCGAAGCGGACCAGCGACATGTTCATCTCGATCAGGGTGTTGCGCGCGTACTGGTACTCGCGTGTGCCTTCGTCGAGTTCCGACAGGCGCTGGAAGAACTGACGGGACAACTCTCGCGCGTCACGAGGAGCCACCGCCCGTGGATTCTCGACGTTCGGCAGTGGCGCCTCACCAGTCCTGGTCCTGGCCGACTCCTGGGTGACCTTCGACCGGCTCACGGTGGTGTCCATTACCTCTCCCATGAAACTCACTGTTCGCCTGTCCAGCATCGTGTTAGCGCGACTACCCCGGACACGGGAACCCATGTGTGTTCGTTTTCGGCGCAACAGGCGTGCGCGGGGGTCGGGTTGTGAGCAGCGAGCCGGCGCTTCTACGCTGACGAGGTGAGCAACCAAGCGCCGAACGACACCCGCGTCATCCCGCTGCGCCCGGCGACCGTGCCGGGGCCGGCCCTCGCGCCCCGGCAGGCGCCACCGGCCCCCAGGAGCAAGGAGCCGTTGTGGCGCGACCTCGTGGGTGACGTCCTGCGGCGGGAGCGGCTCGCGCAGGAGCGCACGCTCAAGGACGTGGCCGACGCGGCCCGCATCTCGATGCCGTACCTCTCGGAGCTGGAGCGCGGCCGCAAGGAGGCTTCGTCGGAAGTCCTCGCGGCCGCCGCGCGCGCCCTCGGCCTCGGTCTCACTGATCTGCTCTCGCTGGCCCAGGACGAGCTGACGCGCCTCTCCGAGCTGAGGCCCGCCCGCAGCCGTACCACGGCGAACCCGCGGTACAACGGCCTGTGCCTCGCCGCCTGACCCGGGACGACCGGCTCGCGGTGGCCCCGTGTCAGATCACCGCGGGCCGTCGGCTCAGCACCTCGTCCGCGAGCCCGTACGCCACGGCCTCCTGCGCCGTGAAGACCTTGTCGCGGTCCATGTCCGCGCGCAGCGTCGCGCTGTCGTGGTGCGTGTGCCGGGAGAGGACCTCCTCGACCTGCGAGCGGATGCGGAGCATCTCCTTGGCCTGGAGTGTGAGGTCCGAGACGGTGCCCTGCCGGCCGCCGCTCGCGGGCTGACCGAGCAGCACGCGCGCGTGCTCCAGCACGAACCGCCGCCCGGGATCGCCCCCGGCCAGCAACACCGCCGCCGTCGAGGCCGCCTGGCCGACGCAGCACGTCGAGATCGGTGCCTGGACGTACGTCATCGTGTCGTAGATCGCCATGAGCGAAGTGAACGAGCCACCAGGCGAGTTGATGTAGATCGCGATCTCGTTCTCCGGACTCGACGACTCCAGATGCAGGAGTTGCGCGATGACGACGTTCGCGACCCCGTCGTCGATCTCCGTGCCGAGAAAGATGATCCGCTCGGACAGCAGCCGACTGAAGACGTCGTACGACCGCTCGCCCTGCGGGGTGCGCTCGACGACGTTCGGAATCGTGTACGTACCCATGTCAGAGCCCCATCCGTCGCCGTGACGCGGCCGGGCGGACGTCCTCGAGCGACTCCACGACCCGGTCCACCATGCCGTACTCCTTGGCCTGTTCGGCCGTGAACCAGCGGTCGCGGTCGCCGTCCCGGGAGATCGTCTCCTCGCTCTGGCCGGTGTGCTCCGCGGTGATCCGCTCGATGGCCCGCTTGGTGAACTCCAGGTTCTGCGCCTGGATCTCGATGTCGGCGGTGGTGCCGCCGATCCCGGCCGACGGCTGATGCATCATGATCCGCGCGTTCGGCAGCGCGAAACGCTTGCCGTGTGTGCCCACGCTCAGCAGGAACTGCCCCATGCTCGCGGCGAACCCCATGGCGAGCGTCGAGACGTCGTTCGGGATCAGCCGCATCGTGTCGTAGATCGCGAGACCCGCGGTCACCGATCCGCCCGGGCTGTTGATGTACAGGCTGATGTCGGTCCGCGGGTCCTCCGCCGACAGCAGGAGCAACTGGGCGCAGACCCGGTTCGCGGAGACCTCGTCGACCTGGGTGCCGAGGAGGACGATCCGCTGTGCGAGCAGCTGCGCGGCCAGATGGTCGTCGAAGCGTGTCGCCGGGGTGTCGCCCTCCTCGGCCCGTGGTGCGAGGGCCGGGTGTCGGCCGGTGAGGGGTGGAGTCATCGGTCCTCCTTGTGGTGGCGCGGCTGCCATCGCCGCGATCACCACTCTCGGACCGAACGCACTCCTGAGTCAGCTTTCTCTGCCCGCGGCAGATTCGCTACGGGCAGACAGCCGTCCGCGTCGGCGCCCGGGCGGCCTCAGTGGTGTGCGCGCAGCGTCCGGAAGGAGGCCCGCACATCCGCGACCAGCAGCTCGGGCTCCTCCGCCGCGGTGAAGTGTCCGCCCTGGTCGAATTCCGTCCACCGCACGATGTTGTTCGCGCGGTTCGCGAGATGCCGCAGCGGGATCAGGGGCTCGTGCGGGAAGACGGCCAGCGCGGTCGGTACGGTCGACGGCTCGGACGCCGTGCCACGGTAGTCCGCGTGCGCCCGCTCGTAGGAGATGCGGGCCGACGACCCGGCCGTGCCGGTGAGCCAGTACAGCATCACGTTGGTCAGCATCAGGTCCCGGTCGACGGCTTCCTCGGGACGGTCCTTCGCGTCCGTCCACTGCCTGAACTTCTCGATGATCCAGGCGAGTTGACCCACCGGCGAGTCGGTGAGCGCATAGCTGAGGGTCTGCGGCCGGGTGGACTGCTGCTCGGCGTATCCGCCCTCGCCGCGGCGCCATTCCTGGCCCGCTGCCACGACGCCAGTGTGCGCTCGCGTTCTTCGGGGCTGAGCGCGGCCAGTTCCTCGGGAGTCGGCTCGGTGACCGCGGACGATCCGGGGAGCAGATTGAGGTGCACGCCGATGGGCCGCTCGGGGTACGCCCGGCCCAGCTCACGGGAGATGGCCCCGCCCCAGTCGCCGCCCTGGGCGCCGAACCGCTCGTAACCGAGGCGCGCCATGAGCTCCGCGAACGCGGCGGCCACCCGCTGGAACTCCCAGCGGGTGTCGCGCGTCGGCCCGGAGAGCCCGAACCCGGGAATGCTCGGCACGACGAGTGCGGACATTTCGGACCTGGACGGATCCGGTAGGCGCGCCGCCGATGACTTCTCGGACGACGATCAGTCGACAGAAGTGACGACATTCCCGCCCGAGGAGGTACGCATGCCCGCCGACGGTTTCACGACGTGTCTGTGGTTCGACGGCCAGGCCGAGGAGGCCGCGCACTACTACGTCTCGATCTTCAAGAACTCCCGGCTCGGCAGGATCGACCGCTACACGGAGGCCGGGCCCGGCCCCGCCGGTTCCGTCCTGACCGCCGAGTTCGTGGCCAACGGACAGAAGTTCGTCGCGCTGAACGGCGGCCCGCAGTTCACCTTCGACGAGGCCATCTCGTTCCAGATCGACTGCGAGGACCAGGAGGAGGTGGACCACTACTGGAACAAGTTCATCGGCGACGGCGGTGAGGCAGGCCCCTGCGGCTGGCTCAAGGACAAGTACGGACTGTCCTGGCAGATCGTCCCGACCCGGCTCATCGAACTGATCCGCGACGCCGACCCGGCGAAGGCGGCCCGGACGATGCAGGCGATGCTCCAGATGGGCAAGCTGGACATCGCGGCTCTGGAGAAGGCGCACGCCGGGCAGTAGCGGCCCGGCGCGGCGGCCGGCCCACCCTCCCGGAAGCGGGATCAGGCGAGCCGGCCGCTGTGCAGTGCCGTGTACGCGCCACCTCGGCGCAGCAGCTCCTCGTGCGAGCCGACCTGCCGGACACCGCGCTGTCGCTCCTGATGACCACCTTCACCGATCCGCGCGAGCGAGCGAAGGCCTTCACCGTCGCAGGCTCGGTCGCCGGTGCGGGCAGTGTGTCGACGTGGCCACGCGGGCCGAGCAAGGCGGGGCGGTCAAGGTCCCGGAGGGGGTGTGGGGTGGCGCCCCCTTCCGGGGTGTGGGTCAGCTGGCGGCTTGGGCGAGGAGCGGCTTGAGGGCCGGGTGCTGGAGGGCTTCCTCTGCGGCGGGGTCGTTGGCACTGCCGAGCTGCTGGGCCTGCTCGCCGACAAGGCCGACCTGCACGGCGCGTTCTGGGACTGGATAGGCGGTCTGGACCTGAACACCATCGGCTTCGTCGTCGGCTTCTTCTTCGCCACGCGGGCTGCTGCCCTGGCCGTGTGGAAGCTCAGCCGTGTCGAGGAGAAGTGGACCGCCGGGCTGCGGCCCGCCGAGCAACAGGCCGACTGACAGCGGGCGATGCGTGAGCTCGGCAGAACGGCGCACTTATTGTCACGGTGCCGGTCGGCGTCCTGGTCTCGTTCTCGTGCCCTGACTCCTCTGCAGAAAATCCATCACAGCCACCTCGGTAAAAGTGGGTGCCGGTACTCAGAAGAGCACCGGCACCCACGGCATGGTGCCTCTCACCTACCAGGCGGCGGCAGTGCCCTCAGGCCCAGGCGACGGCGTCCTCGACGGGCACGCGGGGCAGCCGCGGGAACCACGGGTCGGCACCGGGGTGACCGATGTTGACCACCAGATGCGAACGCCAGCTGGTACCGGCGAAGAACTCCTCGTCCACGCCGGCCCGGTCGAAGCCCGCCATGGGACCGGCCGCCAGCCCCGCTGCGCGCACGGCGAGCAGGAAGACCCCGGTCTGCAACGCCGAGTTGTAGGCGGCAAGGCTCTCGCGCTTCTCGATCAGGTCGGCGAACGCCGCTCGCAGCATGTCGCCGCGAGCCGGGAAGACTGTCGGCATCTGCTCGTGGAAGTCGGCGTCGTACGCCAGGATCGCCACGGCCGGCGCACTGAGCGTCTTGGCCCTGTTGCCCTCGTCGAGATGCCGGACGAGTCGCTCCTTGCCCTCGGGGGTGCGCACGAAGAGCACGCGCAGAGGCTGGCCGTTGGCGGCGCTCGGCGACCAGCGGGCGAGTTCCCAGATCATGGCGAGTTCGTCGTCGGCGACGGCCACCTCGGCGAAGGTGTTCGCGGTGCGGGCCTCGGTGAACAGCACCTTTCGCCCGGCGTCGTCGAGGACATCGAGGGCCTGCGGTTCGCGGTCGGTCATGCTCATCATTTCTCTCTTACTTCGGTTGTGTGTGGTGCCGGGGCGGGTTGACCGCCCCGGCACCACCCCGTGGGGACGGGGTTTGCGGAGCCGGGCGGGACACAAGGATTGCGGTGCTGTCACGTGGGCCTGTGGTCCCCTGGCCGACTCATGTGTGGTGTGCTGAGCGCTTGTTCCGCTCCGCGCCCAGGCGGGCGAAGTAGGCGATCAGCTCGGGGTTGTCGACCGCCGCGGGGTTCAGGACCTGCTCGGCGGGAGCACCCTGGAGCAGGCGCTTGACGGGAACCTCGAGTTTCTTGCCGGTCTTCGTGTGCGGGAGAGCCGGTACGGCGAGGATCTCGTCGGGCACATGGCGGGGTGAGGCGCCGGCGCGGATCGCGTCGCGGATCCGGTCGCGCAGGGAGTCGTCCAGGCCGACCCCGTCGGCGAGGACCACGAAGAGCGGCATCCAGTAGCCGCCGTCGGGTTCCTCCGCGCCGATGACGAGGGCCTCGGTGATCTCGGGGAGGTGTTCGACGACGTCGTGGATGTCGGCACTGCCCAGGCGCACACCGTTGCGGTTGAGGGTAGCGTCGGAGCGGCCGTGGACGATCACCGAGCCGTGCGAGGTGAGCGTGATCCAGTCGCCGTGCCGCCATATACCGGGGTAGGCGCCGAAGTAGGCGTCGCGGTAGCGGCTGCCGTCGGGGTCGTTCCAGAAGTACAGCGGCATGGATGGCATGGGCCGGGTGACGACCAGTTCGCCGACCTGATCGAGGACAGGGGTGCCCGTCGCGTCGTAGGCGGCCAGCGCCACGCCCAGGCCGGGGGCGGACAGCTCCCCCGCCCAGACGGGGGTCGTGGAGGCGCTGCCGGCGAAGCCGGAGACGATGTCCGTGCCGCCGCTGGTGGAGGCCAGCTGGACGCCTGCGCCCACATGGTCGCGGACCCAGGGGTAGGCGGAGGCGGGCAGAGCGGAGCCGGTGCAGCCGACGACGCGGATGGCCGACAGGTCGTGCACGGAGGGTTCGATGCCCAGCTTGGCCATGGCCAGCAGGTACTGAGGACTGGTGCCGAAGACGGTGACCTTGTGACGGGCCGCCAGCTCCCACAGGACGTCCGGACGCGCCTGCGGTGCCGGGCTGCCGTCGTAGGTGCAGGTGGTGGCACCGGTCAGCAGGGTGGAGACGACCAGGTTCCACATCATCCAGTGGGTGGTGGTGTACCACAGCAGGCGGTCCCCGGTGCCCAGATCGGTGTGCAGACCGAGCATCTTGAGGTGTTCGAGCAGGACCCCGCCGTGCCCGTGGACGATGCCCTTGGGCAGTCCGGTGGTGCCGGAGGAGAAGACGACCCACAGAGGGTGGTCGAACGGCACCGGGGCGATGGCGAGGTACTCGACGCGAGTAGCCGCGTCCTCCCAGGGAACCGTCAGCCCCGAGTCCCTGCCCTCGGGCCAGGCAAGGCCCACGTGGTCCACGAGCACCGTGGCCTCCAGCGTCGGCAGGGCGGCGGCGAGTTCGAGTGAGGCGGCGCGGCGGTCGTGTGTGGCGCCGTTGAAGAGGTAGCCGTCAGCGGTGATGAGCACCGTGGGTTCGAGCTGGGCGAAGCGGTCGGCGGCGGCCTTGGGTGCGTAGTCCTGGCCGCACACCGACCACACCGCGCCCAGGCTTGCGGTGGCGAGGAAGGCGATGACGGCGTGGGGGGTGTTGGGCAGATAGCCCACCACCCGGTCGCCCTGTCCGACGCCCAGGTCGCGCAGGCTGGCAGCGACGGAGGCGACCCGGGCGCGCAGCTCCCGGCCCGTGATCTCATAGCCGACTCCGGTCTCGTCCAGGGCGGTGATCGCGGGAGCGTCCGGCTGCAGGTTGCGCAGCGCGTGATGGACGTAGTTGAGGGTGGCGCCGGGGAACCAGCGGGCGCCGGGCATGGTCTCCTCGGCCAGCACCTCCTCGTACGGAGTCGTCGCGTCGATGTCGAAGTACTCCCACACCGCGGCCCAGAACCCTTCGAGGTCGGTGACGGACCACTGGTACAGGGCTCGGTAGTCCGTGGGGTCCTGGATCCCTTCGGCGTCCCGGTGCTGGGCCGCCCATCGGGCGAAGTCCGCGATGCGGCTGTGGGCGGCCGACTTCGGGTCGGGAGTGAAGAAGGGTTCCGGATACGGCACAAGGTGCGGGGTGGTCACGGTGTGGTGCTCCTCGTCAGGCGGGCCGGGCGTCGGCGGTACGGCGGGCCGTGTGCAGCAGGGGGGCCCAGGCGACGGTGTCCGTGAAGTCGCCGGTGCCGGCCGGGACGGTGTCCATCACGACACGGTCGGGGCGCAGCAGGACGGCGTCGGCACGGCCGCGTGCCAGCCAGCCGGCCAGGGTGCCGTCGTCGCCCAGGTCGTCGGCGTGGATCGTCGGGGCGCCCAGTGCGGTGGCCACGGCCGTCATCTGCGCCGTGGGTGGCACAGCGGTCAGGACGGCGAAGGAGTCCCCGAGGACGTCATCGAGGCGCACGCGCCTGCCGTCGTGCCGTACCCAGGGCTGCGGGCAGAAGGTGCCGGCCAGCACGCGGCCGGTCAGCCTGGGGCGGCGCCGTACGAGTGGACCGGCGGTCAGGGCGGGGCTGAGGTCACGGCTCACCGCCTCGGTCACGCCGGGGATGCGACAGACCGTGCCCACGACGGCCCGGCGGAACGCCGCACCGCGGTCCTGTCCGCCGGTCATGGCCCAGCCGACGGCGACCGCCACGCGGATCACATGGCGGGCGTGCGGCTTGCGCTCGCGTTCGTAGGTGTCCAGCAGCCCGTCGTGTGCGCCCTGTTGGAGGACGTGGGCGAGCTTCCAGGTGAGGTTGTAGGCATCGCGCAGGCCCGCGCACAGACCTTGCCCGACGAAGGGCGGGGTGAGGTGGGCGGCGTCCCCCAGCAGGAAGACACGCCCCCTGCGCCACCGGCCGGCGAGACGGGCCTGGAAGGTGTACTGCGCCTGCCGTATCACCTCGAAGTCGTCGCCCTGCGAGGCGTCGGGCGGCAGGTCCACCCAGGGGGCGACCAGCTCGCGCAGGCGCTCCCATCCGTCCGGGCCGTCCAGGTTCTGGTCGTCGGCCAGCCGGAACTCCCAGCGGTAGCGGTCCTCGCTGATGCGCATGAAGGTGGCAGGCCGGGTGGGGCAGCAGATCTGCTCGGCGCCTTCCCAGGTACGCACCGGGCGGCTGGTGCGCACGTCGATGACCCGCCAGCTCTCCTCGAAGTGCAGGTCCTCCCAGTCGGTGCCGATGGCGTCACGGGTGAGACTGCCCGCACCGTCGCAGCCGAGGACGGCATCGGCCCACAGGTGCTCCTCCTCGTCGCTGCCGTCGCGCCGGAAGGCAACCCGGACCGGACCCGTCGGGTCGTTCGGTCCGTCGGTGTCCCGTGCGACGGACTGGGTGACGGACTGGGTGACGGACACGACCTCCACCCCGCTCCACAGCTCGCACTCCGGGCGGCGCGCCAAGGCGTCACGCAGCAGGCGTTCCAGCTCGGGCTGGTTGAACATGCTGGTCTGCGGGAAGCCGTGGTGTCCGTGCATGGACCGCGGGAATTCGGTGATCACGCGGCGCCGGGCGTCCAGCAGCCGCAGCCCGGGCGCCGGGCGGGCGAGGGCGGCGAATTCCTCGTGGACACCGACGCTCTGCAGGATCCGGCGGATCTCGTCGTCCACGACGACGGCGCGCGGCAGGGGGTAGATGTCCCGGTGGCGTTCGAGGAGCAAGCTGCGCACTCCGAGCCGGGCGAGCAAGAGGGCGGCCATGACCCCGACGGGTCCCGCACCGATGATCACCACAGGTCTCCGGGATGCGGCCTTCATGATGCGTCCGTAACGGGGGTCCGCTGCTCGCCGAGGTCGATCCGCCCGTCCGGGGTGGCGATCGTGGCGGTGATGAGGTCACCGTTGCGCAGGTAGCGGGGGTTCTTGGCCTGGCCCTTGAAGAACGCCTTCCACTTCAGTGCGGGCGGCAGCAGCGCCCCGATCTTCTCGGCCGCCTTGGGCGGGGCCTTCAGCGCAGTGCCGCCGGGAGTGCCGGTCAGCAGCAGGTCGCCCGGGTCGAGGGTCTGGAAGCGGGCGAGCAGGGTGAGCGCCTGTGCGGGCCGTACGATCATGTCGGCCAGCGTGCGGTCCTGGCGCGACACGCCGTTGACCGACAGCTGCAACCGCAGGTTCAGCAGATGGGCGAAGTCCTCGGGCTCCAGCAGGGCCAGGTACGGGCCCGTCGGCGTGAAGGTCGGATAGGACTTGCTCTCGTAGAACTGGGTCTTGGTCAGCTGGACGTCGCGGGCGCTGACGTCGTTGGTCAGGACAAGGCCGGCTACGTAGCGCGGCAGGTCCTGCTCCTCGACGACGGTGCCCACGGGCAGGGTCGCGCCCATGACGAGGCCGAGTTCCACCTCGTAGTCGAGGAACTTCACGTGCGCGGGGCGGACGATCTTCTCGTGCGGGCCGCTGACCGAGCCGGACGCCTTGCGGAAGAAGGTGGGCGGGATGTCGCCGGTGAAGCCCGAATCCTTGGCGTGGCTGCGGTAGTTGACCATCTGGGCGACCACCCGGCAGGGGGTGGTGACCGGAGGCAGCGCCACCAGGTCGGCGACGGGCGTGCCGCTCTCGGCGGAGGCAGCGGCCTCGCGGACCGCGTCCCGGTCGGCGAGCAGTTCCGCGGTAGTGACGGCCTTGGTCTCGACGCGGACGGCGCGCTCGTCGCGGACGACCCACCAGCCGTCGGTGGTGCGCAGAACGTTGGTGCTCATGAGCTCATCGCTTTCATCAGGCCCAGCAGGCGTGCGGGGTCGAGTTCGTTGTCGCCACGCAGGGCCGTCATGACCTCGCGCAGCTTGGCGGGGGACGGGCTTGCGCCCAGGAAGTCGCGGGTGACCGGCGGGCCCCACTGGGCCAGGCCGCTCGCCGACATCGGCGCCCAGCCGGGCTCCAGGTCGCAGGAGAAGAGGTCGCCGTCGGCGAAGTGCTCCAGCATGAAGTGGTCGGGGTCGCGCCAGTAGTCGAACAGCTGGCTGCCCTGGATGTGCCGGCCGATGCCCCAGCTGCGCTGGTAACCGCGCTCGGCCAGGTACTCCCCGCCGGCGCCGATCGCGTCGAGGTCGGTGACCTGGTAGGCGGAGTGGACGTAGCCGGTACCGGGCCCCAGGTGCAGGGCCAGCGTGTGGTGATCGACGGCCACGCTCCCCTGGTCGCACCGGACGAACGCCATCGTCGGCCCGCGCCCGCGCTGCCCGTCCAGGAACAGGAAGTCGGACACGATCATCCCGAGGGTGTCCAGGTACCAGTCCAGGGTGCGGGCGAACACCCGTGTCTCCAGCACCACATGGCCCAGCCGTTGGATACGGGACGGCTCACGGGGCGGACGCTGGGTGGCGTTCGTACGCCGGTGATCGGTACCGAAGTTGAGGATCAGCCGCTGCTGCTCGGGCAGCTCGGGCAGCTGCTCGGCGCAGTGCACGACCCGGACCGGCAGGCCCGAGGGATCGAGCAGGGCGACCGACTGCCCACCGCCCGGTAGGCCGATGTCCCGGACGGTACTGCCGGTGGCGCGGGCCAGCCGGTCCAGGTCGGTCCGCTCGGCCGCGCGGAACGCCGGTCCGATGAAGCGGGACGTGCGCCCCTTGCGGATCACCATGCACGGCGAGCCGGCGAAGGTGCCGCGCAGCCACAGCTCGCCCTCGGTGCGGGCGACGATCGCGAAGCCGAAGTCACGGGCGAAGACCTCGGCCCGGTCCAGGTCGGGCTTCTCGAACTCCAGCCAGGCCAGGTCGGCCACCTTGATCACGGGATTCCGGGACCGCCCCGGATGCTCACCGCGCAAGCAGCCCTGCTCACTGTGGAGATCTTGGTGGGGCGTCTGGGGAGCGGCCCTGTTAACGGAGGTATGGGACATGGTGTCCTCCAAGCAACACTGCTGTAATGAGGAAATCATCAACTTTGCCGTTACTCATCGTCAATAGGGTGGACCCAAATAATTGATGATCTCATCAGTAATGGCAGACTGATCGTGACGGTTGTTACACTCGCCATATGCCGACGTCAGCCCCGCCCAAGAACCGCTTCGAACGGCGCCGCGCCGAGACCCGTCAGGCGCTCGTCCGTGCGGCCCGGCAGATCCTCGCGGAGACCGGGGACACCAGCGCCAGCATCCAAGCCATCGCCGAGCGCGCGGACGTCGGTTTCGGCTCCTTCTACAACCACTTCGAGTCCAAGACGGAGCTGTTCGACGCCGCGGTGACAGACGCCCTGGAGGAGTTCGGGCAGGTCATAGACGAGCGCGTACAAGGAATCGACGACCCGGCCGAGCTCGTCGCGGCGGGGTTCCGGCTCACCGCCCGGATGGCCGACTCGCACCCTGAACTCATGCGGATCCTGCGTGACCGCGGTCTGGCTCAGATCCACACCGACGGGGGCCTCGCCCCGCGAGCCCTGCGCGACCTGGAGACCGGCATCGCCTCGGGCCGCTTCACCTGCGCCAACCCGACCACCGCCCTGTCCGCCCTCGGCGGGACGCTGCTGTCCCTCGTGGCGCTGCGGCTGGCCCGCCCCGACCTCGACGGCGACGAGGCCGCCTCGGACCTGGCCGAGATGGTCCTGCGCATGCTGGGTGTCCCGCCGGGCGACGCTCACCAGGTGACCCGGCGGCCGCTGCCCCACCTCGGTTGACCCGGAGGACCGGCTGCGTCAAGCCTCGTGGGCACCGGAAAGCCGTGGGCGTCACCCGGTTCGCCGGTGGCCGCACGGCCCCCTCGTCCTCGACCACGACCAGCCCGTGAGACCGGGCTCCTCCCGGACACCGCGCAGCCGCCTGAGGCTTCGCGGTCCACCAGGACGGCGTAACGTCGTCAGTGTGGACCTCGCCGCGGACAGTCTTCTGTCCCGTGCCGCGCACGAGCTCAGTCCGCGAGCGGACGAGCTGATCCACGACGTAGAGCAATGCCTGCGGCGCGAGGTCCCCGAGTTGTGGGACGAAACCGACATCGCGCAGATGACGCGGGAGAACGTCGCCGAGCATGTCATTGCCATACTTTTCGGCATCGAACACGACATCGAGCCAAGGCGGATCGATCCGCCGGCCGCCGACGCAGCGCGAGCACGTCGGCTGGCTCAGCGCGGGAAGCCGGTCACAGCGATGCTGCGCGCCCTCCGGCTCGCGCAGGGCCGTATCGTCGACCGGCTGCTCGAAGAGCTGCCCCGGCTCACCAGTGACGCAGAGCTGATCAACGCGGAGGCACGCAAGCTGATCGCACTGATGACCGGGTACCTGGACCGCACATCGGAGACGGGCGTCCTGACCTTCCAGGCGGAACGGGATCGCCAGGTGCAGTGGCGGCTGTCGGTGGTGAACGAGGCGAGCCTACGCGTCGGAACGACCCTGGACATCGCCCGCACCGCCCAGGAGTTGGCGGACCTGGCCACCGAGCACTTCGCCGACGCCGTCACCGTCGACCTCCTCGACACGTCTTCCGGAGACGAGCCTCCTGCGAAGGACACACTCGTGGTCCGCCGGGTCGCCCAGCGGTCGGTGATGGACGGTTACCCCGAGACGACCTCCCTGGAAGCGATCTACGGGGAATCGCCGGTTCCGCCGCAGCAGCTCCACGAGTATCCGGACGGATCACCACCGGCTCGCGCCCTGATCACCGGCCGGCCCACACGGCACCACCTCGGCCCGTCCGCATCAATGCTGCTGGTGCCGCTGTGCGCCCGTGGCACCACGCTGGGTGTGGCCCAGTTCTTCCGTCACCACAAGCCCGACGCGTACGGGGACGAGGACCTGCTCCTCGCCCAGGAGGTCGCGGCCAGGGCGGCGGTGGCCATCGACAACGCCCGCCGATACACGCACGCTCGCGCCACCGCCCTCACTCTCCAGCGCAGTCTGCTCCCGCGCAGCACACCCGCGCTGTCCGCCGTAGAGGTCGCCTGCCGCTACCTGCCTGCTGCCGCCCAGCTCGGCGTGGGCGGCGACTGGTACGACGTTATCCCGCTGTCCGGCGCCCGGGTCGCACTCGTGGTGGGCGACGTGGTCGGCCACGGCATCCACGCCGCCGCCACCATGGGTCGGCTGCGGACCGCCGTGCGCACCCTCGCCGACATCGACCTGCCGCCCGACGAACTCCTCACCCACCTGGACGACGTCGTCATCCGCCTGGCCGCCGAAGTCTCTTCCGAGGTCTCTGCCCAAACGGACACCGAACCCGCGGGGGACATCGGGGCCACCTGCCTGTACGCCGTTTATGATCCCGTCGCCCGCAGCTGCACCCTCGCCCGCGCGGGCCACGTGCTGCCCGCCGTGATGACCCGGGACGGAACCGCCGAGATCCTCGAGCTGCCCGCCGGCCCGCCACTCGGCCTGGGCGGCCTGCCGTTCGAGGCGGCGGAGATCGACCTGCCCGAGGGCAGCCTCATCGCCCTCTACACCGACGGCCTGATCGAGGCCCTCGACCACGACATCGAGGCGGGCCTCACCCGACTGTGCCACGCCCTCGCGCGGCCCTCCGCCTCCCTGGAGGCGACCTGCGACACCGTCCTCGAAGCGCTGCTGCCCGCAGACCGACCGGACGACGACGTGGCACTCCTCCTGGCCCGCACCCACGCCCTCGGGGACCGTCAGGTCGCCACTTGGGACGTGGATGCCGACCCGGCCGAGGTCGCCCGGGCCAGAGCGAACGTCTCCGAGCAGCTGACCACCTGGGGACTGGAGGAACTCGACTTCACCGCCGAACTGGTCGTCAGCGAACTGGTCACCAACGCCATCCGCTACGGCCGGCCTCCCATCCAGCTGCGTCTCATCCACGATCGCACCCTCATGTGCGAGGTCGCGGATGCCGGCAGCACGACTCCGCACCTGCGCCGGGCCCGTGTCTTGGACGAGGGCGGGCGAGGTCTGTTCCTCGTCGCCCAACTCGCCGAGCACTGGGGAACGCGCCATGCCCGACGTGGCAAGACGGTCTGGGCGGAGTGCGCCCTGGGCACGCCAAAGCTCTTCTCGGACGCGGCAGCGCTGGACTTGGAGGGTTTTCCTGGGGTCGTATGAGCACCATCTCGCCCGGCCCGCCGGGACGATCGCGAGGTTCCTCGGGGGCTTCCACTGGCTGACGATGCGGCACCTGTCGGCGTACACCTGAACGCGGACAAGGAGTCATCTGATTCTCCACTTCGGCGTTGCGCTCACCGGGAGACTTCGCGTTCCGTTCCTCCCGCGGCGGCCAGTACATCGGTGCGTCCCACGCAGAGGTATCACCCGGCTCGCCCTGCCCGACTTCATCTGCCACGGAGTCGGTATGCGCCAGACCCGGGTACCGGGAAGCCGTGGGCGCCGGTGCTCCCTCAAGCACCGGCGCCCACTCACCCCTGCCAGAGGTGGTCTTGATGAACTTTCTGTTCAGTTGTCAGGGGACGAGGATGAGGCGGATCGGGTCGCCGATCTTGTTCTCCAGCCGGTTGACCGCTTCGGCGGCCTCGGCGAGCGGGATGTGGTCGGTGATGGAGGGGGCCAGGTCGAGACGGCCGACCTCGGCCAGCCGGACCAGCTCGGTGACGGACTCGGGGCTGCCGCCGTAGTGGCCGCGCACCTGCTTGCCCAGGTAGTTGAAGGTCAGGCCCTCGGTGATGGTGAGGGGCCTGGGGCTGATGCCGACCAGGATGAGGGAGCCGCCCAGGCCGAGTGCGGCGGCGGCCTGCTCGCGGACGGCGGGCACGCCGGCGCAGTCGAAGGCGAAGTCAAGGCCTCGTCCAGCGGTGGCCGCGCGGATCTGGTCGGCGAAGTCGTCGGCAGCCGGGTCCAGGGCGAAGTCCGCACCGAAGGCCAGGGCACGCTCCCGGGCGCCGGGCAGCGGGTCGACGGCGATGATCGGCGCGGCGCCGGCCAGGCGGGCGACGCGGACGTTGTGCGCGCCGACACCGCCCACGCCCCAGATGCCGACGGACTGTGCGGGGCGCACTCCGGCGGTGGAGACGACGGCGGCGTAGGGGGTGGAGACCGCGTCGGGGATGATCGCGGCCTGGTCGAAGGGGAGGTTGTCGGGGATGGGGATGAGGGTGTCCTCGCGGGCGAGGGTGTACTGGGCCCAGCCGCCGTCGTAGTCGATGCCGGCGGTGAGCATCTGGGTGCAGGGGCGGTGGCGCACGCAGCCGGCGCACTGGCCGCAGGTCTTGCCGGCCTCCAGGGTGACGCGGGTACCGACGGTCAGGCCGCGCTTGAGGTCGGGGCCGAGGGTGTGGATCACACCAGCGACCTCGTGGCCGACGGTGATCGTGTCGGAGGTGGCGAACAGCGGGACGAGGGAGCCGTCGAGCAGGTGGACGTCCGACAGGCAAACGCCTGCGGCCTTCACCTCGATCAGGATTTCACCCGGGCCCGGAACGGGGACGGGGACCTCCTCCACGGCGAACTTCTTGCTGTCCAGGTGGAAGCGTCCGGCGAGCATGGTGTCCATGAGGATCTGCTTTCTGTGAGCGGCATTTCCCGGCGGTTCGGGCCGACGGGTGCCGTGTGGTGCCTCGCGGGGGAGTGGTGGCCGGGAGGGGTGCGGGGTGTCAGGACCGCCGCACCCTCCCGGCGTCTGGGGGGTCAGGCGAAGACGTCCTGCTGGTAGCGCTCGTCCGCTTCCAGCTGGGCGAGCCACTGCTGGGCGGCCTCGTCGTCGCTGCCGGTCCGCTCGCGGTAGACCGCCGCGAGGGCCTCGCGCACGGCGGGCGCCATGCGGCGGCCGTCACCGCAGACGTAGATGTACGCGCCGTCTTCGATGGCCTGCCACACCGTGTCGGCGGCGTTGGCGATGGCGTTCTGGACGAACCGGGCCGGGTGGCCGGTCACCGCGGAGTAGGCGGTGTGCACCTGGGCGATCCCGGCCTGCTCCCAGTCCTGCATCTCCTGCCGGTAGAAGTAGTCGTGCTCCGGGTGGCGGCAGCCGACGAAGACCTGCGACAGACCCACCTCGGTGCCGTTCTCCTGCTGCGAGGCGCGCTCCTCCAGGAAGCCGCGCAGCGGCGCGATGCCGGTGCCCGGGCCGATGAGGACCAGCGGCGTGGCCGGGTCGGCCGGCGGCGCGAAGGTCGGGGAGGGCACACGCACGTAGCCGTAGAAGACATCTCCCGGCTCCAGACGCGCGATGTAGGCGGAGCAGGTGCCGCGGTACTGGCCGTCGCCGGACAGGGCCGGGCCTTCCAACAGGCCCACGGTCAGGCGCACGTGGCGCGGGTTGGCCAGCGGGGCGGAGGAGATGGAGTAGAACCGCGGGCGGATCGGGCCCATCATGTCCAGGAAGACCGCCAGCGGCAGCTCGACCGCCGGGAAGCGCTCCAGCAGGCCCAGCACGGAGACCCGCTTGCCCAGGATCTCAGTCTGGTAGCGCTCCTCGGATTCGGCGGTGTCGGCCGTGTAGGCCTGCAGCTGCGGTCGGGTCCACGGGCACTCGGTGTGCTCGGCCAGCGTCTGTATCTGGGAGCGGGTGGCCACGTCCTGCAGCTCCAGGAACTCGGTGAGCAGCAGGCCTGCTGTGACGGGGGTGCCGACCGGGAGGTGGGTGCGGCCGCCGGCCGGCAGGTCCAGGCGCAGCACCTGGTCACGGTCGACGCCGAGCCCCGCCAGGGCACGGTTGACCAGCGCGGGCTCGTTCTTGGCGAAGACGGCCAGGTGGTTGCCAGTGTCGTAGGTGACACCCTCGGGGAGCTCGATGGTGATGGACTTCGCGGCCGGGCGCGGCGGCTCGAGGCTGAAGTCCCACAGCCCGGTCGCGTCGCTGACGAGTTCCTCGTTGGCGACGACGGTCAGCGAGTAGGCCTGCTCGGAGACGATCGCGGGGCGCACGTCGGCCTCGGTCAGCAGCTGAACCTGGTAGCGCGGGCCGCTGGCCTGGGAGGTGTCGGCGGCGTACTCCTCGGCCAGGGTGGTCCACAGGGTGTCCATCCAGCGGGAGGCCATGCCGTCGAAGTCACCGGCCGCATCCGCGATGCCGCGCTCGATGACGGGGGTGGCACCGGCGGCCAGCAGGCCTGCCTCGATCCGCTTGGGGAAGCCCTGGTAGGTGGCCACCCACTGGGTGTTGCCGGCACCCAGCAGCGCGAACCGCACGTTGGACAGCGAGCCCTCCGGGAGCCCGGCGGCGATCAGGTCGTCGAAACGCTGCGCGTTGTCCGGGGCCTTGCCGTTGTAGCTGGAGGCCACGACCACGAGCAGGCCCTCGGTGGGCAGGTTGTCGCCCAGCTCGTCCAGGCCGACCAGGGTGGTGCCGAAGCCGGAACGCTCGCTGCGGTCGGCGATGGTGCGCGCCAGGTCCTCGCACGAGCCGAGGCTGGAGCCGTAGGCGACGGTCAGGTTCACCCCGACACCACTGACCGCGGCCTGCTCCCGCGTGTCGTCCGTCTGCAGGTCCACTGCGCCGAACACGGTCCGCTCGTGCTCCCGACGGGCGCGCACTTTCAGTTCGAAGCCGCCGGGCTTGCGCGTCAGCGCCTCCTTGACGTCCATCTTGTAATCGTCGGTGTCGGCGAACTTGAACTTCTGCAGCACCAGCGCGAGGGCCAGGCGGGCCTCGGTGAGCGCGAACTGCCGGCCGATGCAGGCACGCACGCCGTTACCGAACGGCTTGTAGGCGTGCGGGTGGTGGTTGATCCGGTTCTCCGGCAGCCACCGCTCGATGTCGAACTCCTCCGGCTGGTCCCACGCCTTGGGGTGGGTGTGCAGCGGGCCTTCGAGGAGGTTGACCCGCGCTCCCTTCTTCAGCTCGTAGCAGCCGCCGATGACGGTGTCCTCGATCGGCGACTTGCCGATCATCGGGATGGGAGCCCACAGGCGCAGGGTCTCCTCCAGGATCCGCGGGATCACGTCCATCTGCATGATCGTGTCGTAGTCCGGGACCGTGTCGCCCGGCAGCAGCCGGTCCACCTCGGCGTAGGCCTGGGCCAGCACCTGCGGGTTGCGCATCAGCGAGTACGTGGCGAACGACAGCAGGCCACTGGTGGTCTCGTGACCGGCGATCAGGAACGTCACCACCTGGTCACGGACGTTGTCGTCGTCCAGCCCCATGCCGGTCTCCGGGTCGGTGGCCTCCAGCATCAGACCCAGCAGGTCATCCTCATCGGTGCCCATCCCCTCACGGCGCTCCTTGATCACACTCTCGACCAGGTCCCGCATCAGCCGGATGTTCTCGCGGTACTTCTTGTCATCGGCCTTGCGCATCTTGGTCATCATCGGCAGCTCCTGCGAGCGCCGCAGCGACTCGACCAGCGCCTCCAGCAGCGCGTTGAGGAAGGGGTGCAGATCCTCCTTGGCGAAGGAGTCGAACCGGTAACCGAACCCCGATAGGGCGATGGTGTCCAGGGTCAGCCGGGTGTAGTCGTCGGTGATGTTGACCGGCTGGCCCTCCCTGCGCTCCCACTTGCCCACCAGGTTCTGGGCGATTTCCAGCATCTGCCCGAAGTAGCCCTTCATAGCCCGCTGGCTGAAGGCCGGGAGGAGGACTCGGTGCGCCATGCCCCATTCCTCCTCGTGCTGGTGGGCCGTGAACAGGCCGGCTCCCGCGTAGTCCCGGACATGGGCCAGCGGCGTCTTGTCGATCTGCTTGAAGAACCGCGTCTCGTCGCAGACTTCGGCCACCAGGTCCGGGTCCCAGACGAAGACCTGCTCGATGCCGGCGATCTCCATGCCGTAGAGCCCCTCGGGGAACTGCTTGGCCAGTTCGCCGAAGTACTCCACCGGGTTGGTGCTGGGGATCTGCGGCGTGTGGCCGAGGAAGGGGACCCCGCGCGGAGACCGGATGGGTCGCAGGTCGTTCTTGGACTGTGTGGTCATGGCTTGCTCCTCTGTGCAGGGAGGGGATGGGCAAGGGCGCCGGCGATGCCGGGGTGCACCACTGAAACATACGGCGTATGGAATTGGTACCATACGGCGTATGGAAAGTCGACCGCAACCCGGAACTGCGTGGGTGACCGTCATGCCGCCGCGTGGCCGAGGTCATTTCCGTACGCTGTATGAAACTGATACCGTCCGCGTATGGAAAAGGCGAAGCGTCCCCCGCGGGGAACCAGGAAGAGAGAGGTGCCTCTGACCGAGGCCGGGATCTATGCCGCCGCCCTGCGGCTCATCGACGCGGACGGGGTCGAGGCGCTCACCATGCGCAAACTCGCGACCGCGCTCGATGCGAACCCGATGTCGCTGTACCACCACGTGCCGAACAAGGACGCCGTGGTGCGCGGAGTGGCGAGAATGGTCGGCACCCAGTTCCGCACCGTGACGCTGGAGGACGCTCCCTGGCAGGAGCGCATCCGCCTGCTCGCCACGGATTTCCGGACGCTGGCGCACCGCCACCCCAAGCTCATGGGCTACTCGTTCAGCCACCAGGCGGACTTCATTCAGCCCGAAGACCCGTTCTGGGTTGCGCTTACCGCGACCCTGGACGCCGCAGGGGTGCCGCACTCGGAGCTCCCGCAGTTCACCGCTCTCGTGGGCGCCGTCATCACCGGTGTCCTCACCGCCGAGCTCAATGGCGCGCTCCACCGGTGGACGAGCCTCAAACCCCCCACTGTCGGCGAAGGCGGGCTCACCCCTCCAGGCCATGACGAGAACCGCGTCTTCCGCCTGACGCTGGACACGATCATCACGGGTTTGGAGGGCCGACTCGCCGCCGACGGTGACGGCCAGGGCGTCGGCCATTGATTGGGCAGTCCTGAAGCATTGCGGCCTGAGGCCGACCCATGGTCGGGCGGGCTCAGGCCGCGGCCCATGAGGAGCACCCATCACATCAGGAAAGGCCTGTCCGCGCGGGCGCAGCAGATGTGCGGTGTGCTGCGACTGGGCCGGGCGACCGATCCGTGGCCGACCTGATGGTGTACACCGTCGACGGATCCACGTGCGCGCCCTGCGGGCGCAGCCTGCGCTACGCCACTTCATGCTCACCTTTGCCCCTGGTTCGGTCACCTGGGTGGTGCGCATGGTCTCCGGTCTCGTACGGTCCCAGGCGCTGCAGTGTCCGGCAGTGGCCAGAGCCCTGGACGCTGCCGTGCGGCTCGGTCGCACTCCGGGCGACGACCCTGCGCATGACTCGGCCGGCCGAGCTGTGGACGCGGCAGCAGCCTGGCGCACGGTGCGGCCGGTACGCGTTCGCCCCCCCGGTCGGCTGGGCCCCCATGTCACCGGGCGTCGGCCGCCCGTACGCTGCAGACTTCGAGCGGCTCGGTTGCTGTCACCGCAAGGGTGAGTCGCCGGTGGGCGTCAGCACGGTCTCGGCGACGCCGACGATCTGGCTCATGTTGAAGCCCTCCATGTCCGCGCGGAACTCGGGGCTCAACAGGTACGTCTCCAGCCGCTCCTGAACGTCGTCGGCGTCCCGGTAGGAAACGAGGGCGTGCAGCTGGCGCTCCTCACTCCCGGGGGTCGCAGGCACCGTCCAGACGCCGTGTGTGGTGATCCTGTGCTTGGCCATACCGGGAATGTGCTTGGACCAGATGTTCTC
Source organism: Streptomyces sp. NPDC048275 (assembly GCF_040652275.1). Classification (NCBI taxonomy): domain Bacteria; kingdom Bacillati; phylum Actinomycetota; class Actinomycetes; order Kitasatosporales; family Streptomycetaceae; genus Streptomyces; species Streptomyces sp. NPDC048275. Next base: position 21,897 of record NZ_JBEZLR010000070.1, on the reverse strand, counting down.
GTAGGCGACGAGCGCCTCAGGGCTGCGCAATGTGTAGACACGAAGCTGGTACTGGGACATGAACACTCTTTCCTTCTCTTCTGCCGCCGGGACAAAGATCCCCAGCGGCAAGGCGGTTGGGAGGCTTCTCTCAGCCTTTTGCAAACAGGTTCGCCAGTTCGAGGTCCCAATCGATGTGTCCGGACTCGGTACCCCGTGGCACAAGCGCCTCCGTGTTCTCCAGGAAGGCCTTGACGTCCTGCATGGGAACCTCGAGCAAGGCGGTGCCCGCGGGAGACTCGAGGACGATGTACATCGCTTGGTCGCCACGGCCGACGGCCGGCCAGACCCGGATGTCCCCACGGCCTGCGGAACCCCTCAGGCCATCGGCCAGAAGATCACGCCCCAGGACCCATTCGGTCGGCTCGTCGGTGTCGGTGTAAAAGGCGGCACGGACGACATAGGGATCAGTGGGCTCGTACCGCAGGCTCATGCACAGGGGCAGCGAGTAGGTGCGCGAGACGACAAGCTGCACGGCCACCCCCTGCGTGACGGTCTTCAAAGGCTCCATCGACTTTCACTCCTGCCTGGGCGGCGGTCAGCAACCGCTGATCTCATCCCGGCCGTCGTGGTGCCAGCCATGGATCTCGTCCCAGGAGTAGCCCAGTTCGAGCAGGTAGCCGACACCGTGGTCCCAGCGGTAGTCGTCGACGTTGACGCTGAAAGCCGGGCGTTGGACGTGCTCGGATGCAGAAGTCGCGGCCGAAGCGGTGCCCCCGGCACCGAGAACGGCGACACCTGCGACCGCCACGGAGAAAGCGGTGATGGCAACGCGCCTCGTGGGCTTCTTCATGGTCTTTCCTTCCCGATCGGTGCGATCTGCACCATCGGCTGCAGGCAGGCGATGTGTGGCGCCTGGCGTGGTCCGAGCGAAGCATTTCCATACGACGTATGGAAGTACCCTCCAAGGATTACCATACGGCGTACGGAACTGTCGAGGCGGCGGAAATGGCCCGCACGGCCGGCGGCGGCATGGACAGCTCGACGTCCTCGCCCAGACCGCGTCGGCAGCCTGGACGAAGTCCGTCTGGCCTTCAAGGAGATGCTCACCTGAACCGACCATCTCGGGCTCTGCGCCGAGGAGATCAGCCACATCGGCGAGCAAGTTGCCATCTATTACCAGGCTTTCACCCATATTTTCCTCATCGGTGCGGCCTTCGGAGTCGACCACGTCCTGGGCTGAGCCCTCGCCCCTGAGGCACGAGCTGCCCGGGATTTCCGTCTCCGGAGCCGTGGCATGCGGGCGCCCGGGTCCGGCCCCATGCTGGAAACGAGGGGTGAGACAACGGAGGGAGTAGTGGGGATGCAGACCGTTGTGGATCTCACGCGCTGCCAGGGCTATGCGCAATGCGTGTTCCTCGCGCCGGAGGTGTTCCAGCTGCACGGGGAGGAGGGGTTGCTGTACGCCACGGCAGTCCCCGACGACCAGGTCGAGCGCGTGCGCCAGGCCGCGGCGGCGTGCCCGGTGCAGGCGATCCTCCTCGGTGAGGAGGTGAGCGCCGGTGCCCGGTGACCTCAAGGACGGCCGTATCGTCATCGTCGGCGCGTCGCTGGCGGGGCTCAGGGCCGCGGAGGCGCTGCGCGGGGAGGGCTTCACCGGCTCACTGACCGTGGTCGGGGACGAGCCCCACCCGCCCTACGACCGGCCGCCGCTGTCCAAGCAGGTGCTGCTCGGCCAGGCGACGGCGGACACCACCGGGCTGCCGATGCGCCAGGACCCGAACGCCGATTGGCGGCTGGGCGTACGCGCCACCGGCGTGGATCTGCTCGCGAAACAGGTGCTGCTGGAGGACGGCGAGTCACTGCCGTACGACCGAGTGCTGATCGCCACCGGGACCCGCGCGCGACCCTGGCCCAACCCGGGGGAAGCCGCCCTGGACGGGGTGTCCACCCTGCGCACCCGCGAGGACGCCGGGGGACTGGCCCAGCGGCTGGCCGCCGGACCGGAGCGCGTGCTGGTGATCGGCGGCGGCTTCACAGGCTCGGAGATCGCCTCGGCCTGCCGGGAACGGGGACTGGAGGTCACGGTCGCCGAACGCGGCCCCGCACCCCTGGTGGGCGCGCTCGGTGGCACCCTGTCGAAGCTCGCGGCCGTCATGCAGCGCAACCACGGCGTGGACCTCCGCACCGGGGTGACGGTCACGGCCCTGCGCGGGAACAGCAGCTTCACCGGTGCCGAGCTGTCCGACGGCAGCCGCGTCGACGCCGACGTCTGCGTCGTGGCGCTGGGCGCGGTACGCAACGTCGAATGGCTGGCGGAGTCCGGGCTGGCGGCAGGCCCGCGCGGAATCGCCTGCGACGCCGGATGCCGGGCCTTCAACATGTACGGAAGCGTCACCGACGACGTCTTCGTGGTCGGTGACGTCTCCCGCTTCCCCCACCCGCTGTTCGGCTACCAGATGCTCTCCCTGGAACACTGGGGGAACGCGGTCGAGCAGGCCGAGGTGGCGGCACACAACATGGTCAATCCGGGGCCCCTGCAGCGCCCTCACCTGGCCGTCCCGTCGTTCTGGTCGACCCAGTTCGGGCTCAACATCAAATCGGTGGGCGTGCCCACCTACTCCGACCATGTGGTCATCGCCCAGGGCTCCCTGGAGGCGCGCCGTCTGGCCATGGTCTACGGCTATAAGGGGCGGGTCACCGCCGCCGTCACCGTCGACATGGCCAAGTCGCTCGACTACTACCGGCACCTGATCGAGACGGCTGCTCCGTTCCCGCCCCCGGCCGGCGCCCAGGACCGTGCGATCGCGGCCGACGTCGCGATTCCGTCCGACGTGCCGGATCCGAGTGGGCTGTCGCGGCCCGACCGTGGCGCTCACCGGGCACCTGCCCGATCGTCGGCTGACGGTGGTGCAGCCCACCCGCTGACCCAGGTCCCGCCCAACCACGAGGAGCCACGATGGACTCCGAGACCTTGCTGGCACGGATCACCGACTACGCCAGTCGCCCCGACCCCTACCCGCTGTACGCGGAACTCCGCGAGGCCGGTCCCGTGGTGCAGCAGGCAGACGGCAGCTACCTGGTCGGCACCTACCACGAGATCGCCGCTCTGTTCCATGACCCGCGGATGAGTGTCGACCCCCGCAGCCGTAGCGAAGTGCCACACAAGCCGCCGTTCCTGCGGCTCGACGACCCGGAGCACCACAGACTGCGCACCCTCGCCATGCGGCCCTTCGGCCCGCCGCACAACCCGGGCCGGGTCGATGCCATGCGCGGCGAGATCGACCGGATCACCAAGGAACTGATGGAGTCCTTCGAGGCGGGCCGGCAGATCGACGGCGTCGACGATTTCGCCTACCCGCTGCCCGTCACGGTGATCTGCCGCCTGCTCGGCGTACCGCACGAGGACGAGCCGCTGTTCCGGGCCTGGTCCGACGCTCTGGTCGCAGCCGCCGACGTCAGGCCCGAGGCCGACACCACCGAGACGGACAAGGCGGGCGACCAGGCGCGCATCGAGATGGGCGGGTACCTGGTCAACCTCGCCGAACAGCGCCGTGGCAAGCCGAGCGACGACATGCTCTCCGCCTTCGTCAACGAGCCGGACCCGGCCCTGCGGCTCACCCAGGAGGAACTCGCGGAAACCGCCGTGCTGCTGCTCATCGCCGGACACGAGACCACGGTCAACCTGATCACCAATGGAGTGCTTACCCTGCTGCGCCGACCCGAGCACGTGGACCAGCTGCGCCGCGACTCCGACCTGCTGCCGCGAGCGGTGGAGGAACTGCTGCGCTACGAACCTCCGGTCCACATGCGTGAGCGCATCCCGCTCGCCGACATCGACGTCGCCGGTACGCCGATCGCCCAAGGTGCCCCCGTCGTTCTGGTGCTGGCCTCGGGCAACCGCGACCCCAGGCGGTTCCACGATCCCGACCGGTTCGACCCCACCCGCCCGGACAACGAGCACCTCGGCTTCGGCAGCGGCATCCACGTCTGCTACGGCGCACCCCTCGCCCGCATCGAAGCCCAGGCCGCACTGGGCGCTCTGCTCCCTCACCTCGGTACGGCACGCCTGATCCAGGACCCGCCCCCCTACCGCCAGAACGCCATGCTCCGCGGACCCCGCCACCTGCCCATCCAACTCTGAGGCTGCGGGGCGACAGCAGGCGAGAGATACCAGCCACCCCGGTCCATCACGCAGGTCGCGGGAGCCGGTGCGCAGTCGGCGCCAGTCGGCCGGTGCGCGACAGGATCCATACCCTGCTCCACGTCGCGCTTCGCGCGCGGAGCCAGTCCGTCGCCGGCGCATATCCGACCGAGCTCGCTGTGGAACAGGATCTGCATGATCTCCGGGTATGACTCGGCCATGCGCGCGCTGAGCCGCACGCCCCCAGCGAGGCGCTCGGCGGGATCATCGACGCCGTGCAGGCGTTCGTCGACGGCTTGGGCGTACTCCTCCAGTGCATCGGCCACGGCCGCGTCGAACAGGTCCGGCTTGCCCGTGAAGTGGTTGTAGAAGGAGCCGAGGCCCACGTCCGCGCGCGAGACTTGACGATGAAGCCGTCGTATCTGACTATTTCATCAGAAATGGACAAAGTCGTCCATCGGGCCGACGCCGTACATGCCGACGCTGTCGCACACCTCCGCACCGATGGGAAGCAACCGGATGACGAACACCGACCACATGCCCCTTGCCGAGCCGGTGAGCCCCCGAGAGATACCCGATGCGGCAATAGCGATGCTCGATGCGGAGGGGGCCGTGGTGGGGTGGACGCACGCCGCTGAGCAGCTTGTCGGGTACTCGGCCGGGGAAGTGGTGGGCCGGTCCGCCGCACACGTGCTGCCGCCCGCCGAGGACGCCCCGAGTGCTTCGGCGTTCGCCGAGCAGTGCCGTGCCCGGGATGGCTGGTCCGGCACCGTGACGGTCCGCCACCGCGACGGCCACGCCATCAAAATGACGCTGCGGATCTCACTGCTGTGGGGGCAGGACGCCGACACCCGGTGGCTGGTGTCCGTGACCGACATAGGCACCCTGTCCTCGGGGGAGTCCAACGGAGCTGTGCGGGAGTCGCTCCTGGCCCACGCACCGGTCGGCATCGCCGTCTATGACCCGCAGCTGCGCTGTACCTGGGTGGTCGTCTGGGCCGAACAAGACCTGCCCTCCAAAGCCCTTGCGGTGTGACGCGCTGCCGACAGGGCGGCCGACGTCCGCCCCAGCATGCCGATCTCTCGAGCCGCAGGCTCTCGTAAAGGAAGCCACAGATGGATACAGAGAATGTCGAGAACGCCTACTCAGTAGGAACCTCCCAAGGATCGACGGGCGTCTCCGGTTCCGGTCCCAGCGGCGGATTGCACGCCTTCGACGGTCCGGCAGCCGCCGTGCTCGACGATCGAGGCGCGGTGCTGCGGTGGACCGGGGCAGCAGAGGAGCTGACGGGGTTCCGCGCCGAGGAGGTCTGTGGCCGCCCCGTGCGGGAACTGGTGGCCGACCTCCCGGACGACCTGCGCGACGCGGAGATGCCGGCGTCCGGCCGGGTACGGCTGTGGCACCAGCGCGGCGACACCATCGATGTCACCTTCCGGACCACCAAGGTGGGGGGCTCGGAGGAGGTCCTCGTCCTGGCGGCCCCTACCCACCACGTCGCCGGCCACGAGCAGGGCGCGGCGCTCCTGCGTGCACTGTCCGCACAGAACCGGATCACGATCGCTGTGTACGACACGGATCTCACCACTGTGCAGACGAACGCCACGCCGGACACTTTCGACGGCCATCCAGTACAGCCCGGCTTTCGGCTGAGCGACGTGCTGTGCGCCGAGGACGCCGAGAACCTCGAGGCACTACTGCGCCAGGTACTCGAGACCGGTGCCCCGGTGGTCCGCAGAAACCAGCACGTGAGCTGTCGGCACGATCCGGCGCGGAAGCACGCGCTGTCGCTGTCCGCCTTCCGACTGGAGGACGCGCGAGGACGCCCCACGGGGGTCGCAGCCCTGTATTTCGACAACGCCGACCAGATGCGCGCCCGACGTCATCTGGATCTCGCCCGCGAGGTGGCCGAGCGAGTAGGAAAATCCCTGGATGTCGTGCGCACTGCGCAGGACCTTGCGGACGTTCTCGTACCTGCGTTCGGGGATCTCGCCGCAGTCGATCTTGCGCACTCCGTTTTTGACGGGGACGAACCGTCGAAGCAGCTGGGCGGTGGAGACATGAGCAACGCGGCCCTTGCGCCGGCCGGCGCGGTGTGGCCGGCCGGCATCAAGCGCGGCGAGTCCATCCCGCGCCTTCCCGACCACCCCCTGCTGCGCAGCTTCCGACACGGCGAGCCAGTCGTCTTCGGCCTTGACGACTTCATCGCCATGGTCGGCGACCCGCAGCTGGTCGAGTATCTCGCCCCGAAGGACGCCCATTCGGTGATGGTGGCGCCGTTGCATGCCCGCGGGCTCACGCTCGGCGCCATATCGGCCTGGCGCTGCGGCCGATCCGACCCCTTCACCGACGACGAGGCGGATCTCATGAAGCAGATCGCCTCACGGGGTGCGCTCGCCATCGACAACGCCCGCCGTTACACGCGCGAGCACAGGGCGGCCGTAGCGCTGCAGCAGCGCCTCCTTCCCCCGGCCACGACCGACACTCCGGGAGCCGAGACCACCGGCGTCTACCTGCCCGCAGGCGGGGGAGCGGACATCGGCGGCGACTGGTACGACGCCATTGCTCTGCCCTCTCTCCGGGTGGCCCTTGTCGCCGGAGACGTGGTCGGCCACGGCCTGCCCGCGAGCGCCACCATGGGCCGCCTGCGCGCCGCCATCCAGACGCTCGCGGACATGGAACTCGAACCGGACGAGGTGCTCAGCCGGATCGCGGACCTGGTCCAGCGCCTCGCGGCCGAAGCGCCACTCGGCGACCGCGACATCGTCGGTGGCACCTGCCTGTACGCGGTCTACGACCCGGTCACCAGACGCTGCACCATGGCCAGTGCCGGCCACCCGCCACCCGTCCTGGTCCGGCCCGACGGGACCGCCGAGGCAGTCGGGATCTCCCCGGGGCCACCACTCGCCCTCAGCGGCATGCCGTACGAGACCACGGTGATCGACGTCGAACCGGGCAGCGTCCTCGCTCTCTACACCGACGGCCTGGTCGAACGGGGCGATCGCGACACCGGCCAAGGCCTGCGGCGTCTGACGGAAGCCCTCGCCGCGTCCTGCCGTCCGGATCGTTCCCTGGACGAAACCGGCCGGGCTCTCCTCGCCGACCTGGCAGACCAGGCGCCGCGCGACGACGCGGCCCTGCTGCTGGCTCGTACCCGTGCCGTCCCAGCGGCGGACACCGTTCACTGGGAGATCCCGGCCGATCCGGCCGCCGTCTCCAAGGCTCGAGAGTGGATAACCCGCCAACTCACCATGTGGGGCCTGGAAGACCTCCTCTTCACCACCCAACTCATCGTCAGCGAACTGGTGACCAACGCCATCCGCTACGGTCGTCCGCCGATGGACCTCCGTCTGATTCGCCACAACGTCCTGGTCTGCGAGGTCACCGACTCCAACAGCACCCAACCCCGCCTGCGGCGTGCCCGCACAACCGACGAGGGAGGACGTGGCCTGTTCCTCGTCGCTCAACTCGGCGGACGATGGGGCTGCCGCCATGGCCAGAACGGCAAGACGATCTGGTCCGAGCAAGTCATCCAGGATTCCCCTGAAGCTACGGCTCACCGAGGCGGGTCGAAGCAGAGTCACCTACAGCTCTGACGTCTCTCGACCCGGTGTGCCATGACAGCACCTACCCGAGGCCGGAGTCTACGGGCAGGAGCAGCCGCGCCCATTGCCGTCACCGCGAACACGGCTGTGGGACGGCCGAGCGTGCCGGAACGGGCCCCAGCGAAGATCCTCGGTCGGCGACCTGGACCGCGTTCGGGGCACCGGTGCGGGCGCCCTCGGCGTACAAGAGCTTCCTTTCCCTCCCCGACGCCCGTATCCAGCGTTTCTACTGGATCCAGCTCTACAAGGCAGCCTCAGCCGCCCGCCGCGACGCCCCTGTCATGGCGACGAGCGGACCCTGGCTGGAGCCCACGCCGTGGCCCAACACCTGGTGGAGCCTCAACGCGCAGCTGGAGTACTGGCTCATCCACGTCTCCAACCATCTCGAACTCGACGCGATCACCTGGGCGTTGAGCGAGTTTCGGGACAACCTCGCCAACGAGGTGGCGCAGCCGTATCGCGCCGACCTGTTCCCCCTCCTGCGCAAGGCGATCAACTACTACCTGCACTTCATCGAGCCCGGTCCGGAAGGCAAGCTGCACCTGCCTGCTACCTTCTCCCCGGAGTACGGCGGCAGCTCACGCGACTGCAACTACGATCTGATGCTCCTGACCTTTGGGGTGCCGCACCCTCCTCGAGTCCGCCGAACTCCTCGGCATCAATGACGTGTTGGCGCCCCGCTGGCGCGAGGGGCTCGCCAGGCGAGTGCCCTGTCCGACCGAGCGAACGGCTTCGTGATCGGCGTGGACATCCCCTTAGCGAAGTCCCACCGCACGGGATCGCGGGATCGATCGACGTTCGGGACGGGCGGGGCCGCCCCCTTGCGTATTCCGACGCCGGTGACGGCGCCATCCGACTCGCCTTGCGCAAGGGCGAGCAGGCTCTGATCACCATGCGGGGCGACTGGCCCGACCTGACTGTCGCGCCCGTAATCCCGAACGAGGACACGCCCCGCTGGGGGGCTGCCTCTCACCTGAGCGTGGCCGGAACGAGCGCAACGCTGTCACTGCTCAGGGTGGATCACGTGACCGCCCCTCACAGGCAGCCGGACGGGAGTCTCGGCCAGTTCGCCGGCCGGGGGCGCCACCGGGCGACCCCCAGGCCGGTGAGTCCGGCGCGGTGGCCCGGGGTGATCCGGCCGGCCGAGGCCGATTCGCCCGCGCGGCGCGGGCGGCGTGCGTGATGCGGGTTCGGGCCGGGCTGCGCCCGTGTGGGGTCAGGCGTTCTCCACCGTCGCGGCGATGGGTGTGCCGATCTCGACCGTGCGGCTGACCGTGCACAGCCGGTCGTGGGAGGTCTTGACCGCCCGGGGGAGGATCGCCCGGGCACGATCCGCGCCTTCGCCGTCCGAGAAGGCGACGGAGAAGGTGACGGCGAGCTCGGTCATCCGGTTGCCGAGTTCGTCGCTGATCTTGTGACCCGTCACCGCGACGGAGAACCTGGTGGGCTCCGCGTGACGGCTGGTCGCGACGTCGACGTCCACCGCCGTGCAGCCTCCGATCGCTGCGAGCAGCATCTCGACCGGGGTGAACTCCGCCTCCCCCTCAGGATCGAAACCGGTACCGAAGCTGATCGTGCCGCCACGGGCGTTCGTCGCGACGAAGCGGCCGCTGCTGGTGCGCTCGACGGTGACGGAGCGCAGGGAGTTGTCGGTCATGCCGTCGACACTAGTGACCGGGGACGAGGGGACCGTTCAACCGAGGGCGAGCACTCCGGTGACTGCGCCCTCGGAGTTTTCGATTCCACTGCGCCGGTGGACTGGCACGCGGAACCTACAGCTGTTCACTCATCTGACCCCGCAGCTCAGCCTCCCGAGCCAAAGCCCAAACCAACGAACCCCTGAACGACCTCTTTCGCAGTCATGAGCGTCGTGGCATGCTCACCGCTCAACGCGCATCTGAACATTGTTCATATCCATGAAGTGTATGTGAAGTCGGACCGCAGTCGGCATGCGGTCCGGCCGCCGAACCTGTCCGAGGCCCGGGGCCGGCTCGTCCGCGGGACCACTTACCTGAACGGAGTGGATGAATGAGCGCACGATCCCGCCTCTGCATCCTCTTGGCAGCCCTCGCCACCTTCACGACAGGAGCGTCAGTTCCTGGAGTCGCACAGGCGGCGCATCGAGTCCCGAACACCGCCGTCCTGGACGGCGCCCGTCTGCAGCAGACAAGGCTCCGTCTGGATCGCGGTGACCCGCAACTCCGGCGAGCCGTCCAGGCGTTGACGGTCCGCGCCGACAGGTGGCTGGACCAGGGCCCCTGGACGGTCGTCGACAAGCCCAGGCCCGCCCCCAGCGGCGACGTCCACGACTACCTCAGTCAGGCCCCGTATTGGTGGCCTTCCCGGACCCCGACCTCCGACAACCCCTGGGGCTGCCCGTACGTGCAGCGCGACGGCGAGCGCAACCCCGAGGTCGACACCGGAACCGACCGCCAGGACGTCGAGAAGACCTTCGACTCCGCCTACGACCTCTCCCTCGCCTGGTACTACACCGGCGAGAAGCGGTACGCCGAGAAGGCCGGGCAGGTGCTGCGGACCTGGTTCCTGGACCCGGCCACGAGGATGAACCCGAACCTGAACCACGCGCAGTTCATCCCCTGCAAGTACGACGGTCGCGCCATCGGCATCATCGACTTCTCACAGTCGTACACCAGCGTCCTCGACGCGCTCGCCCTTCTGGCCACCGGCGCTCCGGGCTGGACCGAGACCGACCGCGTCGGCATGACCGAGTGGAACACCGACTTCCTCGACTGGCTCAAGAACAGCGACTTCGGCAAGCAGGAGGCCGCCGCCACCAACAACCACGGCACCTTCTACGACATGCAGCTCGCCGGCCTCGCCTACGCGACCGGCGACAAGGCTCTGGCCCGCCGGACGGTCCTGGATGCCCGGAGCAAGCGCATCGCGCCACAGATCGCGGCTGACGGCAGCCAGCCCCAGGAGCTGACTCGCACCCGGAGTTGGCACTACTCGACCTTCGACCTGGTGGCCTACACCCGGCTCGCGGCCATCGGCCGGCATGTCGGGGTGAATCTGTGGGTCTACCAAGGTCCGGACGGGCAGAGCCTGTTCAAGGCGGTGGACTACCTGTTGCCCGCCGCGACGGGAGCTGCCGCCTGGCCGCATCCGGAGCTCGAATTCCACCGGTACGCGGCGACCGACGTCGTGCACGCGGCCGCCGACGCGGGAGACCAGCGAGCGCAACAGGCCGTTCCGTTGCTGGAGGGGCCGCCCGGCGGCGACCTGTGGGCCCTGCGTCCAGCCGCAGAGCAGCTCGACTCCATCGCGGGCTGACCGACGCCTCCTGCTTCGAGGGCATCGCTGTGGTGGGCGTCAGACCGTGGACAGGTCGATCGCCCGGTCGACGTCCTGCGGCTGCAGCACGCGCAGGATGCCCTCCAGCAGGTAGTAGTCGGCGTACGGGAGGGAGATCTCGATGCCGTCCTCAGCCGGGCGGTTGCGGGTGCAGCGGGCCACGACCGCGTCCGCGCGGGCGGAGTTCTTGGTCAGGCAGGTCTCCGACAGTGCGGTGAGCAGGCGAAGCGCGACCTCACGGTAGGCGTCCCTGCCGGTGGCCGCGGACAGGTCGAGAAGACCGCACGCCATGATCGCGCCGGCCGACGCGTCCTTGATGTCGTGGGGCTGCTGCGGAGCGCGGTAGTCCCACACCGGAACGTGGTCCGCGCTCAGGGCGCCCACCGCGAAGTCCGCGAGTCTGCGCGCCGTGGCCAGGAACTCCGCGTTCCCGGTCCGCCGGTACATGGTGGTGAATCCGTACAGTCCCCATGCCTGTCCACGCGCCCAGCAGGATGTGGGGCTGTAACCCTGCACGGTGTTCGGGCCGATCGGTGCGCCGCTGTCCGGGTTGAAGTCGTACACGTGCGGGGTCGATCCGTCCGGGCGCAGGAACACCCGCTGCGTGGTCTTCGCGTGCTCCACGGCGATGTCGAGATACTTGGCGTCGCCGGTCTGCCGGCTCGCGAACGCCAGCAGGTCGAGATTCATCATCGTGTCGATGATGACCCGGCCCGCGTTGTTCGGATCGGTCAGTGCGCCCCACGCTCGGATGAAGCGCCCGCGTGGGTTGTAGCGCCGGATCAGTGAGTCGGCCGCCCGTATGGCGCCCGTCCGCCATGCGGTGTCGCCCGTCAGCCGCCAGGCGGTGACCCATGACGGGTAGAAGAGGAAACCGAGGTCGTGCGTGCCGGTGTCGTACTGGCGAGGGGCCAGCTTCTCCGCCGACGCCAGGGCCCGCGTGCGGAAGTCGTCGTCCTTGCTGTAGAGCCACGCCATCCACAGCGTTCCCGGCCAGAATCCGCCGACCCAGTCGCCGTTCTGCGAGTAGGTCCACTTCTCGAACTTCGTCCCGACGGGGAAGGCGGTCACGCCTGGCGCGACGGCGCGGACCTTCTCGACGGCGTAGTCGGCCGCCGCGCGGAGCGTGCGTAGTTTGGGTGTCGGTGTCCGGTCCTCGGCCGCGCCTGCGGCTGGTGTCGAGGAAACGCCTACCGCTGCGGCACCGGCCGCAGTAGCCAGGACAGTACGCCGGGAAACAGTCATGCCCGTCCCTCCAACTGGTCAACGCGAGAAAGGAGTTGACCGAGCGTCGCACAACAGATCCGGCGATGTACACCCATGTGAGAAATGTTCATCAATGTGAACAACGGGGCCGGTTCCCGGGCAGGACGCCCGGTGAAGTCGTGAATCACATCGCGGACCCGGTCCGCGCTGGTGAACGTCCCCTCGGCGATCTCCGCCACTGCCATGCTCACGAACCCGTACACGTTCTGTCACCCGGACAGACTCATGGTGACGCACCGCCTGCGCCGGCACCCGAGCGGCGCGTCACATCACAACAGGGCAGACGCTGCTTGATACGGCGCCAGATGCCCGCCGATGACATGGCGAGAGGCGGTCTCGATGCCGCTGGCTCCCGGATTGTGGCGGCCGCCGACGGGAGGCAGGGTGGTGTCGAGACCGTTTGGGCGAGGCAGAAGGCACACGGCCTGTCACGGATGCGGGCTGTGGCTTGTCCTCATCGCTAAGCGAGTTGTGTGAGCCGGGAACCGGCGAACTTGGTCACCGCCGAACGAGTGGGTCGGTACACCGGTCCGGAATGCGGTGGCCGACGCAAGATCGTCCATTCCGGGCAGGCTTACGGAGGTGTGGTACATGTCAGCGAAGAACCCAGAGCACGGGAGCGCCCACGAGGTCTCCTTGCCGCCCGAAGTCAAGTTGCTGCAGGAAGTCACTCCGCCCTTCTTTCCCGAAGGTGGTTCGGGAATGACCATCCTCGTCGACTGGCCTCCCGGTCACCCCGGGCTCCCTCCGCATCGCCACTCGGGCCCGTCGTTCGGCTACGTGATGGAGGGCGCGCTCCGGTTCGAGCTCGAGGGTGAGCCGGAGCGTGTGGTCGAGGCCGGTGGGACGTTCTGGGAGCCAGGCGGTGACGTGATCCACTACCAGGACGGCAACGCCCTGTCGGACGCACCGACCAAGTTCGTGGTGACCATGGTGTGCGCGCCGGGTCAGCCGATGCTCAAGCTGGTCGACGAGGAGGAGCTGAAGGAACGGGCGCACCTGCGCGCCCCGCGTCCCTCCCAAGGCTGACCCGCGAGATCGACGGGAGTGCGGAGTCCGAAACACCGATCCAGGTGCCGGGCTTTGCAGCAACCTCCGGCCTTCATCGTCACCCTGCGCGGCGGGAGTGTCGCCATGGTCGCCCAGAACGCGGGCCACGCGCTGACGCCGTCCCTGCGGATCGGGCGGCAGATCGCGGAGGCGGGCGGTGAGGTGCCGGTCGTCGATCTGCTCGAACAGGTCCGGCTGCCCGCCCTGCCGAACTCGCCCGCTCTAGGACCTGTCCGGTCGATCACGGCGGAGACGCGGGGTGGCAGTGACACCAGCCGCTCCGCGGCGGGCGCGCATCTGCGGCGTTGTCGTCGGTTGCCGACTCCCCCCAAGTTCTCGGCTTCGCTCGAACAGGGGGGACCCCCATCGCGTCGACGCCCTCCTCCGCCTTGCAGCTGCACGCACCACACCCCGCTCGCCGGCACCGACCACAGACCGCTGCTTTCCTCCACCGTGATCGACCGGACAGGTCCTACGCGCACGAGCTCCTCCGGCGGTCAGCAGCAGCGCGTCGCCATCGCCATGGCGATCGCGGCCTGCCCGAAGGTCCTCGTCCTCGACGAGCCGACGACCGGCCTCGACGTCGTCACCCAGCGTGGCGTCCTAGACCTGATCGGCGCCCTGCGCGACGAACTGGGCCTCGCGGCCGTGCTGGTGAGCCACGACCTGGGGGTGGTGGCTCACATGGCCGACGAGGTGACCGTGCTGCGCTCCGGCCGTGTCGTGGAGTCGGCGCCCACCCGCCGGCTCTTTGCGATGTCTCAAGATCCTTACACCGAACGCCTGTTGGCGAGCGTGTCGCGCCTCGACGACATCGGTCTCGCGCTCGTCGGGGAGTCGGGCAGCGGCAAGTCCACGCTCGCCTGGACGCTCGCGGGCCTGCGCACCCCGTCCGGCGGCACGACGACCCACGAGTCGGGCGACCTGGCCCGCCCCGCGCAGAAGCGGCCGCCGTCCCTGCGGCGGCGGGTCCAGCTCGTCTTCCAGAACGCGGACACCTCACTGAACCCGCGCCGTTCGGTGGGTGACGCGGTCCGCCGTCCGCTGCGCTTCTTCGGTACGGCCGGCACGCGTACGCAGGCCTCGGCCCGTGCCCGGCCCGGCAGCTCATCTCCGACGTACGCCTCGACCCGGCCCTCGACCTTCGCCCGCGGCCAGGCCCAACGGTACGATGCCTGGCACACCCAGATCCGCGAACTATCCGAACGGGGCGTCACCGACGGTGAGTTCACCTCCGACGACCTGGGCGGCTTCACGGTCCGCTTCGCCGCCCTCGCCGACGGCCTGGCCCTGCAACGGCTGCGGCAGGCACCTCGCTGAGCACCAAGGACGCGCGCTGCCACCTCAATCGCCTGGTCGAGACGGAACTCGGAGGGCGGTCGTGAGACGGTCGCCGGGCCACGGAGATTGGTGACCGGCACCGAAAAGGAGACCTCGAATGTCCCGTTACCGAGAGTCGAAGTACAGGTTGGTCTCGACGTTCCAGCGGCGGATCGGCAACCCGCTCCTCAGGCGGCTGCCGACGCAGACCCTGGTGGAGACCAGGGGTCGCAAGTCCGGACTTCCGCGGCGGACGCCGGTCGGCGGGCGTCTGGTGGGGCGGGAGTTCTGGTGGGTCAGTGAGTACGGCGAGCGGTCGCAGTACGTGCGCAATATTCAGGCGGATCCGCGGGTCCGGGTCAGGGTCAGGGGGCGGTGGTACGCCGGCACCGCCCATCTGATGCCCGAGGACGACGCCCGCGCACGGCTGAAGAGCCTGCCGCGGTTCAACAGCGCCGCGGTGCGCGTGATGGGCGCCGGTCTGATGACGGTGCGGGTCGACATCACCGACTGAGGCCCTGCGCGTAGCGGTCGGCGATCACCCGGGTGATCGCACGCGTGATGCGCACAATGCCGGGGGAGCGGACCGGGCAGGGCTTGGGCGTGGACGTGGTGGGCGCCAGACAGAAATGCAGATAGTCGTCGTCGCGGTGCAGGGCGGTGCGGCCTTGGCGCGGCTGGGTGCAGTACGCCGGATGATCGTGCTCGTACGCGGTGCACGGCAGGTACTGCGCCCAGGTGTACCGGGCCGAAGCCGGGCTCACCGCCTTCCCGGCGTCGGCGATCAGGTCGTGGGAGGCGCCGGCACGCAGTTCGTAGAGCGCGTTCACGGTCCGGACCCGGTCGGGGGTGATCGGGTCCGGACCCTGCGACACCCACACGATCCTGGGCCGCCGCGCGCCACCCGCGTCCGCGATCTGCTCGGTCAGCCGCTTCATGTCGGCCTCGTACCGCTTGAAGTACGCGGATCGCTCCTTGTCGTACGTGATGCCGTCCATACAGGGCGTGTAGCCCCAGGAGTTGCCCCAGAACTGCAGCACCACGAAGTCCGGTCGCAGCGAGCGCACCAGCGCGGCGGCCTTGTCCGAGGGCGGTACGAGGGACGACTCGCCGGTCCCTTCCAGGTAGTCGCAGAGGGTGGTGCCCGAGTACGGGGCGCTGGTGTACCGCGCGTCCAGTTCCTCCCGCAGGAACTGTCCCAGCACCTTCTGGTTCTCCATCGCGAGTGAGTCCCCGAGATAGAGCACGGTGGGGGCCGTCGCCTTCGTCGGCTCCGTGGTGGCGGCGGGCCGCTGGTGGGTGGTGGAGGTCGGGGACGGCGAGGCCGCGGGCGGCGCGGGAGCCGACGGCGCCGCCTGGGGCCCCGAGGCCGGGTCCCCGCACGCGCCGAGGAGCAGCCCGGCCCACAGCACTCCCACGATCCAAGGCTTCCGCATGAAGCAACTCCTGCCCCGCCCACCGAAAGAGCTCCCCAGGCAAGCACAGCCGGACGGAAGGGGGAAGACATGCGTAGGCCGCGGGGCGTCCGGGCCGGGCGAAGACCCGAACGCTCCGCGCCGGCCGTGTCACCTCACGGCGTTATCCCACCACTGCACGCAGCCCCCGGTTCGGGCGTCTGCTCGCCCTGGACGTACTTGTCCAGGAACTTCCCGACCCGCGCATCGGACGCCTCGTCCACCTTCAGTTGATGACCCCAGGCGCTCAGCACGATCGGCGAGGACTGGTCCTCGTGCGGACTCATGAAGGTGTACGAGGTGTTGGTGACGCGGTCGGCCAGTGCGGAGACGTCGGTCTTGGACGCCTTGTCGTTGTATGTGATCCAGACGGCGCCGTGCTCCAGTGCGTGAACGGCGTTCTCGTTCGGGACCGTCTTGGTGTAGACCTGCGCGTCGCAGTTGACCCAGGCCTGGTTGTGATCGCCGCCCACGGGCGGGCTCATCGGGTAGTCGACCGCCTTGTCCACGTGGTTCTGGGTGAGCTTCGACCAGCTCTTCACGCCCGCGACCGGGGCGGCCTTCGCCTCTTCCTTGTCCTGGGCGGCGTCGATGAGGTACCAGCCGCCGCCGACGAGTCCGACGATGATCACGGCACTCGCGGCGATCACGAGGACGCGGCCTCGGCGCTCGCGGGCCTGTTCGGCCTTGCGAATCTCTTCCAGACGGGCGCGACGTGCCGCGCTCTTGGCCTTCGCGTTGGATGAACCCATGGGTATATACGTCCTTCTCCCCGCCCTGCCCCTGCGGGCATGGCGGTGCTGCTGCTGTCAACGGGATCGGAGAACGGGCCGGAGTACGAGTACGGCCCGGGCCCTGTCGGCTAGGGCCTGTCGTTTGGATCAGGTCGCGGGGAATCGACGATGCCTTGTCGGCGCAGATGGGCGTGCCAGACCCCGCGTCCGCGGCGTGATCCAAACGACAGGCCCTAGATCCGAAGAAGCTGCAGTTCGTGGAGATCGGGAGGACGGGGACCGCCCGGAGTCCGGGACGGGTCGAGTGGGACGCGGACGGGAGCGGTCCCCGGCTGCTCGACCGCGGCCGTGCGGTCCGCGCCGACCAGCGGCGGGTGGCCGAGGACGCCGTGATGGCCCGTTCCGTGGCAGCGATGCTCGTCGGGACACTCCTGGCACGGGGGGACGTCCGCGTGGCTTTTGCCGCCGTCGTCCAGGCGCTCCTGCGCCGTCATGATGAAGAGGGGCGGCGACACCGCCGGCTCGGCCGGCTGTGCCGGGCCGGAACCGGCGCAGAAGAGCACGCAGGTGGCCAGCGCCAGCACGATCACGACCAGCGGACGCGTCCACGGCCCGCGGGCATGCGGCAGCGCGATGCGAGGGAACCACACACCGGGCATGGGGACGCCTGAACAGTCGGAGGCCGGAAGATCGAGCGTCGTCGAAATTATCAGACGGGCTCGGCCGGTTCGTCCCCGGTGTGCGACCGGTCGAGCCTCATGCCGTCGCGTCTCATGCCGGGGGTCGGTGGCGGATGCGGGCGGCCAGCACCGCCACGTCGTCCTCCGCGTGCCGGGCGTCGAGCCGTTCGAGTACCTCGTCGAGTATCTCGTCGACCCCCGTCCCGGGATGCAGCCGCAGCTCGGCCAGTCGTGCGAGCGAGGCGTCGATGTCCTCCCCGCGCCGCTCCACCAGGCCGTCGGTGAACATCACCAGGGTGTCCTGGGGGGAGAGCGTGCGGGTGGCCGGTTCGTAGCCGCCCACACCGGTGCCCAGCGGAGGGCCGACCGGCACCCGCAGCAGCTCACCGGTGCCGTCCCCGGCGAACACGACCGGCGGCAGGTGCCCGGCGCTGGCGATCGCGGCCGTGCCGCGGGCCGGGTCGACCTGGACGAGCAGACAGGTGGCCGGACGCCGGGTGCCGTCCTCGGAGACCGCGCTGTCGAGGCGGCGCAGTACCCGGTGCGGCGGCAGATCCGTGGAGGCGACGTAGCGGAGCGTCGAGCGATAGGCGTTCATGTCCACCGCGGCTTCCAGACCGTGCCCCATGACATCGCCCACGACCAGGAGGGTGCGCCCGAAGTGCAGCCGCACGGTCTCGAACCAGTCCCCGCCCACCAGGACGCCGCCTCCGGCCGGCAGATGCCGGGTGGCCAGGTCGAGGTTGGGATGCGGGCGGCCCGGCTCGGCCAGCAGCGCCCGCTGGAGGTCGAGCACCGTACTGCGCACGGCGTTGTGCTGCCGTGAGTGGCCGAGGTGAACGGCCGCGAGCCGTGCCGCGTAGTGCGTGACAGTGGTGTCCCGCTCGGTGAAGGCCGGCCCCTGCCGGACGGTCAGCAGCACCCCGTACAGACGGCCGTGCGCGAGTAGTGGCACGGTCATGACCTGGCGCGGGACCCGTCCCGACAGGTCGATCGACGCGGCGATCGGATGTCCCTCGTCGATGGCCTGGACGGACAACGGCCGCGCGCCTTGCGCGGCCCAGGAAGTGAGCAGCTCGGACCGGCCGGCCGTGGCGACACGGGACAGGTCAGGGTCGTTCGGGTGCTGTGTGGCGGGGGCGTCGGTGGCCAGCAGATCCACGGCGGCGGCGTCGCAGACCTGCTGGCAGGCGAACTCCGCGAGCTCCGTACAGGTGGTCCGCTCGTCGAGTGTGGTGCCGATCGCTTCGACGGCGTCCTCCAATGCGGCGAACGGCCTCCCCGCACCCGCACTGTCCTCACCGCCTCGGTCAGCCATGTCACCTCCACCGCACACTCGTGGGTCCATCCACGCACGCGCACAGCGGGCCCGCATGCTCAGTACTGCGGCGGGAGGTCGTTCACCAGCACGGCCGCCCCGTCGAACCGGCCTGCCTTGAGGTCCCGCAGGGCCCGCGGCGCCTCGGACAACGGGTAGGTGTGCGTGGTGGCACGTACGCCGTGGCGGGCCGCGAGCGCCAGGAAGGCCCGCCCGTCCTCGCGCGTGTTCGAGGTGACGCTGCGCAGTTCCTTCTCGTAGAACAGCTCGCTCTCGTAGCGCAGCGGTGGAGTGTCGCTCAGATGGATCCCGGCGACCGACAGGATCCCGCCCCGGTCGAGCGCCCGCAGGGCGACCGGCACCAGGTCGCCGACCGGCGCGAACAGGATCGCGCTGTCCAGCGGCTCGGGCGGCTCGTCGTACGCGCCGCGGGCGGACGCGGCCCCGAGTGCTAGCGCGAGCCGTCGCGCGAGCGGGTCACGCGTCAGTACGTGCACGGTGGCGCCCTGCGCGAGAGCGAGCTGCGCGCACAGATGGGCGCTGCCGCCGAATCCGTACAACCCGAGCCGTCCGCCCGGCGGCAGCGCGGCCCGCAGCAGCGCGCGGTAGCCGATGATGCCCGCGCACAGCAGCGGTGCCAGCGTGACGTCGTCGATGTCGCCGGGCAGCCGATAGGCGAAGGCCGCCGGGACGGTCGTGTACTCCGCGTAGCCGCCGTCGGCGTCCCAGCCGGTGTACTGCGAGCCAGGGCAGAGATTCTCGGCTCCCCGCGCGCAGTACCCGCACGTGCCGTCCGTACGGCGCAGCCAGGCGACGCCCACCCGGTCGCCGACCCCGTAGCCGGTGACGTCCTCGCCCGCCGCCGCGACCACGCCGACGACCTCGTGGCCGGGAGTCACGTGCGGGCGGCGCACCGGCAGGTCGCCCTCGCTGACGTGCAGGTCGGTACGGCAGACCCCGCAGGCGCGGACGTGGACGAGGAGCTCGTCGGCCCGCGGCGTCGGGACCGACCGCTCGACGAAGCGCAGCGGCTCCTGCTCGACCGGCCCGGGCCGGGCCACTTCCCACGCGCGCATCATGCCGTGTCCCGTCTCGTCGACGACCACCCGTGCCCGCTCTCCAGTGTGGTGCAGAGCGCCCCGTTCGGCGCGCGGCCCGTACGGAGGCTGGCTAGCGTGAAAACGACGGAACCCGCCGAACCAGGAAGAGGGGCACGCCATGGCCGTACAGCCTGAGGGAACGCCCTGTTGGGCCGACGCGATGTTCAGCGATGTCGAGGGGGCGAAGAGCTTCTACGGTGACGTACTCGGCTGGACGTTCGGCGAGGCGTCCTCGGAGTACGGCAACTACACGCAGGCTTACGCGGACGGCAAGGCGGTGGCCGCCGTCGTGCCGCCGATGCCCGGTCAGGAGGGCCAGTCCGCCTGGTGCCTGTATCTCGCGTCACCGGATGTGCACGCCACCGCCCAGAAGATCACGGTCAACGGCGGGGAGGTGCTGATGAAGCCGATGCAGGTCGGTGACTTCGGCTCGATGCTGATCGCCCGTGACCCGAGCGGTGTCGTCTTCGGCGTGTGGCAGGCCGGAGTCCACGAGGGCTTCGAGGCGAAGGCCGTGCCCGGTGCGTACTGCTGGGCCGAGATCTTCACCCGCAGGCCCGAGAAATCGGACGCCTTCTTCCCGGCCGTCTTCGGGTACGGCGCGAAGCAACTGGACGACGGCGCGATCGACTTCAGGCTGTTCGACCTCGGTGAGGAACCGGTTCTGGGCCGAATGAAGATGACGGACGAGTTCCCGCCCGAGGTCCCGCCGTACCTCAACGTCTACTTCACCGTCGCGGACTGCGACGCCGCTGTCGCGAAGGCGACCGAGCGTGGCGCGATCCTGCGCTTCGGCCCGATGGGCAGTCCCTTCGGGCGGTTCGCCGCCCTCAGCGACCCGCAGGGCGCCCCGTTCTCCGTGATCGACATCAGGACGACCGAGGGCGCGATGCCCGAGACGATCGACGTGTCCTGAACGGACGGCGACATAAGAAGCCGCGGACGACACACGTCGCTGAGGCAGGAATACGGCACCGCTGCTGGGCCTGCGACGGCCGGGCACCGACGGGCGGATCCGGGAGACCGCGCCTCCCGTGGCCGGTGCCCGAAGGACGGCGCCGAGCTGAGGGGCGCCCTCCGGTCCGGCCGGGGCCTTCGCCCCGAGCGAGAGGCGCCGCCGGTCCGTGGCATGATCGGGGACATGCTTGAACGCGTTGTGGCCGCCTGTGACGGGGCTTCGAAGGGAAACCCGGGACCGGCCGGATGGGCGTGGGTAGTCGCCGACGGCAAGGAGACCCCGACCCGCTGGGAGGCCGGCCCGCTGGGCACGGCGACGAACAACGTCGCCGAACTCACCGCGCTGGAGCGCCTGTTGACGGCGATCGCCCCTGATGTCCCGCTGGAGATCCGAATGGACTCCCAGTACGCGATGAAGGCCGTCACGACCTGGCTGCCCGGCTGGAAGCGCAAGGGCTGGAAGACCGCCGCCGGAAAGCCCGTCGCCAACCAGGAACTGGTGGCCCGTATCGACGAACTCCTCGACGGCCGCACCGTGGAGTTCCGCTACGTCCCCGCCCACCAGGTCGACGGCGATCGCCTCAACGACTTCGCCGATCGCGCCGCGAGCCAGGCCGCCGTCGCCCAGCAGCCCGCGGGCAGCGACCTCGGCTCCCCTGAGCCCCCGCCGTCCCCCGACACCCCCGCCCCCTCCACCCGCCGCCGCTCCTCCTCCGCCAAGGCGCCCCGGCAGGGCACATCGACCCGCACGATCAAGGCCAAGTTCCCCGGCCGCTGCCTCTGCGGACGCTCGTACGCCGCGGGCGAGCCCATCACCAAGAACGATCAGGGCTGGGGACACCCCGAGTGCCGCACGGCCGACGCGTAGCGGGGCGGCCGGTCACCTAAGGGCTTGCAGATCATTAACACGTCGTCTTGATCTTGTTGTGGGGCTCGCCTGTTTGGGCAAGGACTCGAGCCTGGAGGGCCGCGAGGGCG
>NZ_JBEZLR010000069.1:0-53543 GCF_040652275.1 Streptomyces sp. NPDC048275 | reverse complement strand
CCCGCAGTTCTGCCATCTGTTCAGAGGAGAGATCCATACCAGACTCAACGATGACGGAAGCCTAAGGTTCCATGAACAGGATCACGAGACACTAGAGGCGGCCTTAGCAGCACGCCTGACACCCCATCAGAACGAGCGTCAAATGAGCGTCACGAGCGTCATTTCAGCGTCAAGATATCGCCCGTAACGCCCACACTGCACATAATGCGCACGCACAAAACCGCAGGTCAGGAGCCCTTAGCCACCGGCTCAAGAATCGCCACACACTCCACATGATGAGTCATCGAGAACACGTCGAGCGACACGCTCCACTCAGCGATCCACAGCCCAACGGAAGCCGCGCGCCCCCCGACGCGGGCGTGCTCCGATGGGGACATGACCCACGCCTTACGGCCCACGTGGGGGTTCCGGCGTCGAGGTAGTGGTGACCGTGCGGACCCTGGTCCTTCCCGCCGGCGCAGGGGCGTTTCGGTGTCCAGGCCCCGCCGGCCGACGATGGAAAGGCCACATGACCTCTCACGGCGGGGGCACAGTTTCACAGTCCGCCGGAATCACGCGCATCCGAATCTGAAGCGTCCGGCTCACCTGGGTGGCCTGCCAGGCCAGCTCCGGGAGCCTCCGCTCTGCCGCCAGGTGGGCACCCTCCGGGGCGCCATCGCGCACAACGCAGGGCACGTCCAGCCGGTTGAGGCCGAGCCACGCCGCCCAGACACCCGCGATCGAACGCGGTGCGATACAGCTGCAGGGCGCCTCGTCACGGCCCACAGACCCCGATCGCGCCTTGACCCACAGGGCCCCGACTACTGAGTCCAAGCATCTCCGCCCGCGCCAGTCAAGCAACCAGCCTCAGCCCCACATCGAGGATCGCAGCCGCCTTAGTGATGCTGCCCGGCATCAAGTGCCTGTATGTGCGGTAAGTCTCCTCAATGGACTTATGCCCCATCCATTCAGCCACGTCGGTGATCGGTATGCCATTCCCCAGGGCATTCGAAGCAAAGAAGTGACGAAAACTATACATTCCAACCCCCTCCGTCGGAGGAAGGGCATCGAACAACTTCACTACACGATACCGCTCCAGCGGTTCGGTGAAGTACCCGCGCGACCCCCGCAAAAGATAGCCCTCATCCGACACGCCGTGCTTTTCCGCGAAACGCTCCATCGCCTCCCTCGCCATACGCGGCAATGGAACTTCCCTGAACTCTCCAGCCTTGCGATGCTTCAATTTCGCGGGCTTTCCCAGAACCGAATGAATCTGATCAGTCACTCGATACACATCGTCCGCAACAACGTTATTTACGTTGACTGCCCGGGCTTCGCCATTACGAAGCCCACAGCCGACCATCATCGTTATCTCCATGGCGAGCAGCGGATCCGCCTTCAGCAAGACCTTGGCTATGTATTCCGGTGCCGGAATGGCAACAAGTCCGGGAACGTATTCCGGGTCCTGCACGCCTTTCACCGGGTCATGCGCCATAGCACCTTTGTCGTAGGCATCCCTGAGAAGGGATTTCAAGGACCGGTAGATGTTCGACTGATGACCTCGGCCCACGCCCTCAGTTTCCAGGTGGTCAAGGAATCCCTCAACGACGCTCGGAGTCACTGAGTTCAACTTGCGAGACCCGATAGCCGGAATTATGTGCATCTTGAAGTAGCTGCCCACATGCTGAGCCGTCGAATATTCGGTCATCTTGCGCTGCCGCGGCAACCACTTCTCATAGTATTGCTCGATCGTTAGCCGCCCGAGGTCACGGCGGGCCGCGGCCACAGCCGGGGAGGTCTTCTTCCGTTCCTGGTATAGATCTGTCAGCCGCTCAATCGCATCATCCTGCGTGGCATGGCCGGTCTCCTCGCGTTGCTTTCCTCCCGCGTCCCGGAACCGAATGGTGTACGGGTGCGGACAACGCGTCGGCTTGGCGCAGTCGCACGTCTTGAAGAAAGAGCCCATGCCGCGGGCGAGCTGTCGAGCCAAGAGTCGAGTCCTTCCGGTGGGGACTGGGGGACAGCGCTGGTCGCAGTCCCCGTGGTGAAACCCGGAGGTCAGCAACGATGACCCTTGCTGAGATCTTGCTGACCCGTGCCCGAGCATCATGGCTGTGACCAGCACATATGTCCAGTACATGGTTGTTCGGCAACAACATCGAGGACCGCCTGGGCCACGTGCGGTTCACCCTGTTCTACGTGGCCTGCGGCTACGCGGCGGCGTACGGCTTCGCGTTCCTCAACGACAACTCGTCCGACCCGCTGATCGGCGCGTCCGGGGCGATCGCCGGGGTGCTGGGCGCGTATCTGGTGCTGTTCCCGAAGGCCAGAGTGTGGGTCCTGGTCCCGTTCCTGGTCTTCCTGCCGTTGCGACTTCCGGCCTGGCTGGTGCTGGGCTTCTGGTTCGTACTGCAGGCCGTGTACTCGTCCGGCGAGGGCGTGTCCGACGCGGGCACCGTGGCGTACGCGGCACACATCGTCGGCTTCCTGACCGGCATGCTGCTCGCCTGGCCGCTGCGCCCCGGCACCCCACCACCCCCCGAGCCGCGCGGCCTGCTGTTCGGCAGGCGTGCGCGGCCAGGTTGGTGAGAGCGGCAGGATCCAACCCGGCAGATGAGAACGCAGGCCGGGACCTGCCGCGGCCGCGCGTCATCCTCGGCCGTCGGCGGGGGCGAGGACGATGTCGAAGCGGACCTCCGTCCAGGTGCCGTCGATGACGCGCCCGTCAGGCGTCGGCGTGCCGGCCGGTCGGCACTCGAAGTTCTTGACCAGTGACTCCTTGACGCCGAAGACGGTGTCGGAGTCGAGCAACTCGTCGCCCCTGACAAAGATGTGGGTCACGAGGGTCCTGCACCCCGCTGCCTCGACCATGAAGTGGAGGTGCGAGGCCCGCATCGGCGAGCGACCGGTCGCTTCCAGCATCTTTCCCACGGGGCCGTCGTGCGGAATCGGGTACGGCGTCGGCGTGATGCCCCAGAAGCGGTAGCGCCCGTCGGCGTCCGTGAACAGGTGCGCCCGGGCCGCGACCCGGTCGTCGTCGTATTGGACGTCGTAGAAGCCGTCCTCGTCCGCCTCCCAGACCTCGATCTTCGCCCCGGGAATCGGCGTGCCGTCGGCGTCGGAGACGGTCCCCTCGACCCAGCACGGCTCGCCGGCGGCCCCGAAGGACATGTCCCCGCCCGGCTCGATCTTCGGGGATCCCTCGACGAAGAAGGGGCCGAAGACCGTGGCCTCGGTGGCGTCGCCGTAGGCCTCGTTGTTGATCCCGATGGTCTGCATCGACGCCCCGAGGGTGTCGGAGAGCAGGATGAACTCCTGGCGTTTGTCGTCGGTGAGGTGTCCGACGGCGGTGAGGAACTCGATGCCCTTGTTCCACTCCTCCTCGGTGAGGCGGACCTCGCGCAGGAACGCGTGGAGGTGTTTGACGACGGCCCGCATCAGCTCCTTCAGGCGGGGGTCCTGGCAGGAGTTGAAGGAGTGCTGCACGCGCGCGATCAGTTCTTCCTCGCGGGCGGCCTGCTCGGGCGAGACGTCGTGGGGGGACCTGAGGGTCATGCGGGGTCACTTCCTTCCCAGGCCGCGCGCAGCAGCGCGGTGAGGTTCTCCTCGGTCAACGGAGTGGGGTTGTCGGCAGGGACCGCTTCGAGGATGGGGGCCACCGCCCGGGGGATGCCGTCCTCGGGCATGCCGTAGTCGCGCAGCGCGCGCGGAGCGTCGAGCGCCTCGCGCAGCGCCGCGAGGCCCGCCACCGCGGTCGGGCTGCCGAAGCCCTGGGCGATGCGCCGCTCGGCCTCCGGCGCGGCCGGGGCGTTGAAGGCCAGCACGTGCGGCAGTACCACCGCGTGGGTCTGGGCGTGCGGCAGGTTGAACATCCCGCCCAGCACGTGACAGATCTTGTGGTGCATCCCCGAGCCGGCCGAGGCGAAGGCGACGGCGGCCAAGTAGGCGCCGTAGAGCGTCTGTTCGCGTCCTTCCAGCCCGGTCGGATCGACGGCCACGGCGGGCAGGCCGAGGGCCAGGCCCCGGATGCCCTCCCCCGCCAGGGCCCGGTCGATCGGGTCGGCGCGGGGGCCCCACATGGAGTCGACGCAGTGAGCCAGGGCGTTGAGGCCGCTGGCCACGGACATCTCCACCGGCAGGCTCAGCATCAGCGAGGCGTCGTACACGACGGAGCGCGGCAGGACCCATGGGTCGACGCCGGTGGTCTTCACCTCTCCTTCCGTGAGGCCCCAGACGTTCGTGGCCTCCGAACCGGCGTACGTGGTGGGGACGGCCACGATGGGCAGGCCGGTCGTCAGCGCGACCGCCTTGGCCAGGCCGGTCGTCGAACCGCCGCCGACGCACACCAGCACGTCCACTCGGCCCTCCGTCGCGGCCTTCCTGGCGCGGTCGGCCACGTCGACCGGAACGTGCATGACGACCTCGTCGTGGCGCACCGCGACCGGCAGGTCCGCACCGACGCGATCGGCGAGGGCCGCCTCCGCCGCCGCGGCGATGAGCATCACCTTCGTCGCCTTCAGCGCCGCCACTTCGGCCGCCACCGCGGCCGGCGCCTCACCGGGGGCGAAGACGACCCGTTGTGGCAGCGTCTCGTGAGCAAACCGCATGGTTCACGCCTTCCCGAGGATCTGGCTGAGGGCGCCGCGCAGCGCTGCCGCGGGGTCGTCGGCGAGGCTCGTCGAGCGCCAGGCGACGTGTTTGTCGGGCCGGACCAGGATCGCGCCGGACTCCTCGACCTCCCGGAGCCTGGCCCAGTCGTAGTAGAGGTCCGTCACCTCGCGGCCCGGGCCGATCACCACGGTTTCGAGCGGGATCCCGAGGTCCTGCGCGACCTTCTCGGCCGCTTCGGCCCAGTTCTCACCGGCGACGCCCGTGATGAGGGTCCAGCGGGTGTACGGCGCCAGATCCATCAGGGCGAGCTTGGTGACGTTGTCGCCGACCCAGGCGTGCGGGACGTGTGCCCCGGGGCTGGTCGACATGACGTGGTAGAGGTCCTCGTCCCGGCTCGGCACCGGGCGGGTGCCGTCGGAGACGATGGCGGTGGACTCGTAGAACTGGCCGAGTTCGACACCGTGGGCGTTGAACTCGTAGTTCTTGGTCTCCATCGCCGCCACGAGGGCGGCCCGCTTGGCCACGCCCTCGGGGGTGTTGGCCTTCCGCTCCTCGATCCGGGCCTGCATCTCCGCCTCGTCCTTCGCGTCGAGGACGCCGAGGGCCTGGAAGATGTCGGCGAACTCGCGGCTCGACTTGTTCGCCCGTGTGACGATCCGCTCGGCCACGGGCGCCCGCTCCGCCGAGTACGTCTCCAGCAACGACGGATCGGCCTGCCCGCGCAGCACGGCCGCGATCTTCCACGCCAGGTTGTAGGAGTCCTGGATGCTGGTGTTCGACCCCAAGCCGTTGCTCGGCGGGTGGCGGTGGATCGCGTCGCCCGCGCAGAAGACACGGCCCTTCTGCAGGTGGGTGGCGTACATCTCGTTGTTGCCCCAGAGGCTGGTGCCGGTGATCTCCACTTCGAGATCCGGCATCCCCAGCAGCTGCCGCACGATGCGGACGGCCTCGGCCTCGTCGACCACCGGGGGCTCGGAGTTGATGTCGTAGCCCCACACGATGAGCCACTCGTTCCACGGGCGGACCATCCGGACCAGACCGGCGCCGATGCCACCGACGTTGGCGCCCGGCTGTATCACCCAGTAGAGGACGGAGGGCCGGTGCCCGACGTAGGACTCGATGTCGGCCTTGAACGTGATGTTCATCGAACCGGCGATGTCCATCGCGCCCTCGTAGGGCAGACCGATGTCCTCGGCGACCCGCGACCGCGCGCCGTCGGCGCCGATGAGGTACTTCGCCCGGATGTCGTGCTCCTGGCCGGTGAGCCGGTCGCGCACCCGGACCGTGACGCCCGTGTCGTCCTGCGTGTGCGAGAGGTACTCGGTGGAGAAGCGGGTCTGGGTGCCGCGCACGGTGGCGTTCTTGACGAGGATCGGTTCGAGGTAGGTCTGCGGGATGTCGACGGTGAGGCAGGGGGAGGCCAGTCGGTAGTCCGCCTCCCGGTCGGGCCTGGTGCCCCAGGTGTGGATGCGGCCGATCTCCTCGCCCGCGATGGAGGTGCAGAAGACGGTGTCCCCGACGAGGCCGTGGGCGGTGGCGTCGGCCAGCACCTGGTCCTCGATCCCCATGTCGCGGAAGATCTCCATCGCCCGCTGGTTGGTGATGTGTGCCCGTGGGGTGTTCGCGGTCCACCGGTACTTGGTGATCACAATGTTGTCGATCCCCAGGGTCGACAGGAACAGCGCCGCCGAGGCGCCGGCCGGCCCCGAGCCGACGATCAGGACGTCGGCCTCCACCTGCGACGATGCCGGAAGCTCGGTCACTCGCTGACCGTCGTTGAAGTCGGGCATGTGGTGTCTCACCTTCTTCTCGCGGTGTTCTGAAGGCAGAGTGCCCGCGGCCCTGCCCCCGCCTGGCGGAATGGTGGAGAGGACGGCCGAAATCCGTATGACGCGGCCGTTTCGGTGGTGTTTCGCGTCCGTTCAGTCCCGTTTCGCGGCCGTACGGCGCAACTCGCCGGCGGTGATGCCGAACCGGGCGTGGAAGGTCTGCGAGAAGTGCGCGGCCGAGTTGAATCCGCACAAGGTCGCCACCGTTGCCGTACTCGACACCGCGGCGCCCGGTCCGGTCAGCAAGCTGTAGGCGAGCTCGAGCCGCCGTCCGAGCACGTAGCGCGGAAACGTCGTTCCCGCCTCCGCGAAGACGCGGGTGAGCTGACGGACGCTGATGCCTACCGCGTCGGCGACTTCGGGCGCCGACAGGCGCGGATCGCGCAGTCTGTCCTCGATGTGGGCGCATGCGAGCGCGCGGTGGATGATGGGCCGCCGGGTGGCGCCGTTGCTCACGAGCGCGGACGCGAGGTCCACGATCGTCTGCTCGTCGGGCCGCGTCGCGTCCCCGACGCCGACGGCACGTCCGACAAGGCGGGTGATCGCTCGACCGTACGGGTTCATCTCGCTTTTCCGGACGATGAGCGGTTCCCCAGGTGTGGGACCGCAGACCACGTCCGGCAGCGCGCGGCGCTCGACTCGCACCGCCAGTTCGTCCAGACCGTTGCCGAATCCACGGACGAAGTGCCAGTCCGCGTCGCAGACCAGGAGGTCGCCGGCATGGATGATCTGCCGCCTGCCCGCCTGCTGGAACAGCGAGTCCCCGCGAAGGGAGAGGTAGATGGCGACGGAACCCGTGGGCTGCCGTTCGATGAGATCGGCGGGGCGCTCGACGACGTGTGCCGTGGTCCGAACGCGAGCCAGATGAACTCGCCCGACCTGAAGGTTGTCCTCCCGCGCCAGGAAATCCTCGCCCCTTGGTGTGCGGCACTTCAAAGCGATCAAGGCGGCGGCGTTGTGCTCCTCCCAGGCCCGCAGCCGCTCCGCCGACGGCACATGTGCCGTCGAGAACACGTGCGCCGGGAGGGGCGCTGCTGCGGGAGCTGAGTGCATGGCTTTGAGGGTAAGCCTGTGGTGTCGAAGGGGGCGAGGGTCAGTACGGCATCGCGTGACGCGTCCGTCAAGCGAGGAAGGCGATGAATCGGGCCTCGACACTGCGCGCCGCGGAACGGCTTCCGGCCCGAGATCGGGGTTCTGGATCGACCGTGACGGGGGCGAACTTCACGTTCATTCGCTCCGGGGCGGCGATGTCGAAGCGCGGGCGGCCGTCCACCTCAAGGGCGTAGTTGATAGCAGGCAGGGCTAGAACATCCGGCGGATGACCTCGATCGTCCGGCCCAGGTGCGGCTCCGTACGGTCCGACCGGTGTGCGACGGCAAGGTCGACCGTGACGGACGGGCGGACCAGCGGTCGGTAGGCGACGCCCGCGAGCGCGAGCGCGGTCACCGGCTCGGGTACGACCGCGACGCCGAGCCCGCCGGCCACCAGGGTGACCAGGGTCGAGGTCTCGCCGACCTCGTGCCGGATGCGCGGATCGATGCCGGCGTCCCTGAGCAGCCCGAGCACCACGCCGTACATCACCGAGCGCCGATCGGCGGAGTGGACGATGAGATCGCAGCGTCCCAGGTCCGCCACCCGGATCTGTTTCCGCTGTGCCAGCGGGTGGTCGGCGGGCAGCGCGACCACCAGCCGGTCGCGGCGGAGTGGGGTGACCGTGAGCGAGAGGTCGGCGACCGGCGGTCGTAGCAGGGCGATGTCGATCTCGCCCGTCCTGAGGGCCTCGACCTGGTCGGGCACGAGCAGCTCGCCGCGGAAGGCGAAGTCCACCCCGGGCAGCTCGGTCGCGAGGCGGCGGGACAGCGCAGGCAGCAAGCTGTAGGTCGCCGAGCCGACGCAGCCGATCGCGAGGTGGCCGACCGCTCCCGCCGCGACCCGCCGGGCCTCGTGGGCGGCCTCGTCCACGTCGGCGAGGATCGCGCGGGCCCGGGCGAGGTAGGCGCGGCCCGCTTCGGTGAGGTCGACCCGCCGCGTGGTGCGGTGCAGGAGCTCGACCCCGAGCTCGGATTCGAGCTGACGGATCGCCTGGGAGAGCGGCGACTGCGCCATGTGGAGCCGATCGGCGGCACGGCCGAAGTGGCGCTCCTCGGCTACGGCGACGAAGTAGGTGAGGTGACGCAGGTTCACTGTTAAGACTTCCTGCATCTCAATTTGGTCAGATATTGGTCCTTCACCGTATCAAGGCTCGCGCTTAGCGTGGTCGGCATGACTGCTTTCGTCTATGCCGCAGCCCGCACGCCGTTCGGGCGCTTCAACGGCTCCCTCGCGGGCGTCCGCCCCGACGATCTCGCGGCGTCCGCGATCAACGGCGTGCTCGCGAAGACGCCCGGTCTCGACCCAGCCGCGATCGGGGAGATCGTGTGGGGCAACGCCAACCAGGCGGGTGAGGACAACCGCAACGTCGGCCGGATGGCCGCCCTGCTGGCCGGGCTCCCCGTCTCCGTGCCCGCCACGACGGTCAACCGGCTGTGCGGCTCGTCCCTCGACGCCGCCATCATCGGGTCACGGACCATCGAGGTGGGCGACGCCGACGTCGTACTCGTCGGCGGAGTGGAGTCGATGACCCGGGCGCCGTGGGTGCTCCCCAAGCCCGACCGCGCGTTCCCCGCCGGCCATGTCACCGCGGTCTCCACCACGCTGGGCTGGCGACTGGTGAACCCCCGCATGCCGGCGGAGTGGACGGTCTCGCTGGGCGAGTGCAACGAGCAGCTGCAAGAGCGGTTCGGCATCCCGCGCGAGCGGCAGGACGAGTTCGCCGTCCGCTCCCACCGACTGGCCGCCGAGGCCTGGGACAAGGGGTTCTACGACGATCTGGTCGTCCCCGTCGACGGTGCCGGACTCGCCCGCGACGAGGGCATCCGGGCCGACTCCAGCGTCGAGAAGCTGGCCGCGCTGAAGCCGTCGTTCCGCACAGACGGCACGATCACCGCGGGCAACGCGTCGCCGCTCAACGACGGCGCCTCCGCCGTCCTGCTGGGCTCCGAGGCGGCGGCGGACGTCATCGGCCTGGCACCGCTCGCCAGGATCGCCGGCCGGGGCGCCTCCGCACTGGAGCCGCAGGCGTTCGGGTTCGCGCCGGTCGAGGCCGCCGAGCGGGCGCTCGCGCGGGCCGGCATCGGATGGGACCAGGTCGGCGCGGTGGAGCTCAACGAGGCGTTCGCGGTGCAGTCCCTCGCCTGCGTGGACGCCTGGGGCGTCGACCCGGACATCGTGAACGTCAAGGGCGGCGCCATCGCGATCGGCCACCCGCTCGGGGCTTCCGGCGCCCGCCTCCTCGGAACGCTCGCGAAGGTGCTGGCCGAGCGCGGCGAGCGGTACGGCGTGGCGGCGATCTGCATCGGCGTCGGGCAGGCGCTGGCCGTTGTGCTGGAGAACCTCGAAAACACGGAGGCCGGCCGATGAGCCGGGCCGAGGTACTGGAGACCGTCGACGCGGCGGTGGCGGGGATCGAGGACGGCAGCACCGTCCTGGTGGGCGGCTTCGGGCTGGCCGGTATGCCCTTCGACCTCGTCGACGGGCTCATCCGGCAGGGCGCGAAGGACCTGACGGTCGTCAGCAACAACGCCGGCAACGGGGAGGTCGGCCTGGCGGCGCTGCTCAAGGCCGGGCGGGTGCGGAAGGTCGTCTGCTCCTTCCCCCGGCAGAGCGACTCCTATGTCTTCGACGAGCTGTACCGGGCCGGCAAGATCGAGCTCGAGGTCGTTCCGCAGGGCAACCTGGCCGAGCGGTTGCGCGCGGCCGGTGCGGGCATCGGCGCGTTCTACTGCCCGACGGCGGTGGGCACACCGCTGGCCGAGGGCAAGGAGGTCCGCACCATCGACGGGCGCGACCATGTACTGGAGTACCCGATCAAGGGCGACGTCGCCCTCATCAGCGCCCACCGTGCCGACGCGATGGGCAACCTCGTCTACCGAAAGACGGCCCGCAACTTCGGTCCCGTCATGGCCACGGCCGCCACCCGGACGATCGTCCAGGTCTCCGAGGTGGTCCGCGTCGGCTCCCTCGATCCCGAGGCCGTCGTGACACCGAGCATCTACGTCGACCGGATCGTGACGGTCCCGCCTCGTCGGTACACCTCCGAAGGAGCCCGCTGATGGCACTCACCCCCGACGAGCTCGCCGCCGTCGTCGCCCGCGACATCCCGGCCGGTTCGTACGTCAACCTGGGCATCGGCCACCCGACCAAGGTCGCCGACCATCTGCCGGAGGGCTCCGGCATCGTCCTGCACACCGAGAACGGCATGCTCAACATGGGCCGCGCCGCCGTCGGCAACGAGATCGATCCGGACCTGACCAACGCCGGCAAGGTGCCGGTGACCGAGCTGCCGGGCGCGGCGTACTTCCACCACGCCGACTCCTTCGCGATGATGCGCGGCGGCCATCTCGACGTCTGCGTACTCGGCGCCTACCAGGTCGCCTTCAACGGGGACCTGGCCAACTGGCACACCGGACGCCCCGACGACATCCCGGCCGTCGGCGGTGCGATGGACCTGGCCATCGGCGCCAGGGACGTCTACGTGATGATGACGCTCTTCACCAAGAACGGCTCCCCCAAGCTCGTGCCGGCCTGCACCTACCCACTCACCGGCCTGGCCTGCGTGAGCCGGGTCTACACCGACCACGGGATCTTCGACCTCGCCGGCGGCGAGGTGAAGATCCTCGAGACCTACGGCAGCACCGTCGAGGACCTGACAGACCGCCTCGGACTCAAAGGCGTCGCCTGACGTGAACACACCCATGCGGGGACCGGTTCGCGTACCGGCCCCCGCAGAATGCCGTTGGGGTCGACCGCGTCCTCACCACATGGTGCGCGGCCGCCAGCGCCGCAGGCGTCAGCGCGCGGTCTGCGTGTGCACGTACTCCACGAGGCGGGTCAGCGCCTCCGGGTTCGTGGACGGCGGGACGCCGTGGCCGAGGTTGAAGATGTGGCCTTCCAGCCCGGCGGCGGCGTCCAGGACCTCGCGGGTCTTGGTCTCGACGGCCTCGGTCGAGGAGAAGAGGACCGCGGGGTCGAGGTTGCCCTGGAGCGCCTTGCCGGGCCCGACACGCCGGGCGGCCTCGTCGAGCGGGACGCGCCAGTCGACGCCGACGACGTCCGCGCCCGCCTCGCCCATGAGGCCGAGCAGCTCGCCGGTGCCGACGCCGAAGTGGATGCGCGGAACGCCGTACGACGCCACGGACTCGAAGACCTTCGTGGACGCGGGCATCACCGAGCGGCGGTAGTCGGCGGGTGCCAGGGCGCCGACCCAGGAGTCGAAGAGCTGGACGGCGCTGGCGCCCGCCTCGATCTGCACCTTGAGGAAGGCGGAGGTGATCTCGGCGAGACGGTCGAGCAGGTCGGCCCACAGCTGCGGGTCGCCGTACATGAGCGCCTTGGTGTGCTCGTGGTTCTTGGACGGTCCGCCCTCCACGAGGTAACTCGCGAGGGTGAAAGGCGCGCCCGCGAAACCGATGAGGGGGGTGGAGCCGAGCTCGGCCGTCAGCAGCTTGATCGCCTCGGTGACGTAGCTGACGTCCTCCGGGGTCAGATCGCGCAGTCGCGCCAGGTCGGCGCGGGTGCGGATCGGGTTCTCGACGACCGGGCCGACGCCGGGCTTGATGTCGAGGTCGATGCCGATGGCCTTCAGCGGGACGACGATGTCGCTGAAGTAGATCGCCGCGTCCACGTGGTGCCGGCGCACGGGCTGCAGCGTGATCTCGGCGACCAGCTCGGGCTGCATGCAGGACTCGAGCATGGGGATGCCCTCGCGCACCTTGAGGTACTCGGGGAGCGAGCGACCGGCCTGGCGCATGAACCACACCGGTGTGTGGGGCACGGGCTCGCGCCTGCACGCCTTGAGGAAGGCGGACTCGTACGTGGCTGTCGGCTGCTGCCCGGCAGGGCTGTGGTTGGCACTCACGACGGAAAGTCTCGCACGCCCCACGGACATCCGGATCCCGGGCTCCGACGCCGTCCGCGTCCACGGCTCCCACCCCGGCTCCGGCGCCACGAAACGCCCGCCGGAACAGGCGCGTTCACTCAACGCGATCCGGACAGTGGTACCGCGCACGGGTGTCTCTCCCTGCACGCGGGCTCCGTTCCCCTTAATCTTCCCCGCATGGCTGCGGCTCAAGGACGACTGTCGGACGGCACTGGCGGAATGGACGACGCCGAGGAGGGGGACAAAGATGCGAGGGAGAAAGCTCCGTTGCCTTTCCGGGCAGCCGTCGACGCGCTGAAGGGCGCGCGGCTGCGGCCGGAGATCGAGATCGACCCGACGCCCCCGCCGAAGCGCCTGGCGCCGTACGCGTACGCGCTGGAGGCGGCGGTCGTCGCCGACGACGACGATCTCGCGGACGGCCGGCTCGTGCTGCTGTACGACCCGGCCGGGCACGACGCCTGGCAGGGATCCTTCCGGCTGGTGACGCTGCTGCGCGCGGAGCTGGAGCCGGAAATGGCGTCCGACCCGCTGCTTCCCGACGTCTGCTGGTCCTGGCTGACCGGCGCGTTGCAGGGCCGCGGTCTGTCGTACGGCGAACCGAGCGGCACCGTCACGCGCGCGAGCTCGCACTACTTCGGCGGCCTCGCCGAGCGCCCGTCCGCCTCGCAGATCGAGATCCGCGCCTCCTGGACGCCCCGCGAGGGCCTGGGCGGCGTACCGGACACGGCGGCGCACCTCGCCGCCTGGTGCGATCTGCTCTGCCAGATCGCGGGCCTGCCGCCGACGGGGCCGGGCGACGCGTCGGTGGTGACGCTTCCGCAGCGCCGGGGCCCGCAGTCGCGCTGAGCGCCTGCGCGCCCGCGCGCGTCCACGTCGTGTCCTGTGCGGCGCCACTCTTGTTGTCTCCTGTGCGGCGCCGGTCCTGTTGTCTCCCGTGCGGCGCCGGTCTTGTGCGACGCCACCCGCTTGCCGGGTTTCCTTGCCGAGTCTTTGTCGATACGACCACTTTCAGCCGTGTCACGACTCGGAATGACTCGGTTCGATCTTCGGATGATCGATCGCGTGTCCGAATTGCACGGATTGTTACTCACCACATCGTGATCATTCTCTAAAGGTCGTCGGGTTTGATGCCGAAGAGGTCTGTGACCTTGAAAGCACGGTTCGTCCCGGCTTCATCCCCAGAGCCGGTACCGTCCCGCACCCCCAGGAGGCCTGGTGTCCGTTCTCCTCGAGCAGCCCGCAAGCCTGGTCGCCTACCGCCCGAACAAGCCGACTGCCATGGTGGTCGTGGCTGACCCTCGGGTCCGCTCCACCGTCACCCGCCACCTCTGGGCGCTCGGAGTGCGCGACGTCATCGAGGCGTCGTCCGTCGCGGAGGCCCGCCCCCGAATCGGCAACCCACGCGACATCTGTGTCGCCGACGTCCACCTGCCCGACGGAAGCGGGCTCACCCTGCTGTCCGAGACCAGAGCCGCGGGCTGGCCCAACGGCCTCGCCCTCTCCGCCGCCGACGACATCGGTGCCGTACGCAACGCCCTCGCGGGCGGCGTCAAGGGCTACGTCGTCACCGGCACCCGTACGAACGTCGGGCTCCCCACCCGGCCGGGCGCCGCCCCCATCGGTTCTGCCGCCGCCCGTATGCACCGCCGCCCCCCGGGTGCCCCGAGCCACCCGGGCGGCTACCGCGAGCTCTCCGGCCGCGAGGTCGAGGTGCTCCGGCTGGTCGCCGAAGGCCAGTCGAACAAGGCGATCGGCGTCTCGATGGGCCTGTCCGCGCTCACCGTCAAGAGCCACCTCGCCCGCATCGCCCGCAAGCTCGGCACGGGCGACCGCGCCGGGATGGTGGCGGTCGCCCTGCGGACGGGGATCATTCACTGAACCTGCCGCCGTCACCCGTCACGGACGCGAAGGGGATCCGCCGCTGATCCTCGTCCACGCACCTCTTCCCTCTTGAGCCTGATCATTCACCGACTTGGCTGGTTCACGCCCCACCCGAGCGCCCGTCGACAGACCGTTCCGTCGGCGGGCGCTGTCGCGCCGCCCTTCAACGGACCTGCTCACCACCCGCCGTCAGCAGGCTCAGCGGAATACGGCGGAACTCGATCTCCTCGTACGCCGCCTCGGCCCCCGTCTCGTACAAGATCCCCACCGTCTCGGCATCGAGCCGCACCAGATCCGAATACGCGGCTTTCTTCGAGGACAGAGTCAGCACCTTTTCGAAGGAGCGCCCTGAGTCCGCACTGCTCCACACCGCCATCGACACACGGTCGGTCGGCACCGAAGACGCCGAGAACAGCAGCCTCCCGTGCTCGCCGGCCAGTTGCAGCACACTGCCCTGCACCAAGGGCACATCGTTCAGTGAAGGCTGCTCCTCATAGCCCCGGTCAAGGGTGGCACCGCCATCCCTGGAATACGCGTCCAGGCGGTTTCCCGGGCTCGTCCCCTTTTGGTTCCGGGCGCTGAAGTACAGACGCCCGTCGGGCAGTTGCGCCGCGGACGACTCATTCGCGTTGTACACGCCCTCGTAGGCGTCCTCCGCGAATCCGATCCGCCAGGACCGGCCCCCGTCGTCGCTGTAGATCGCGTGGGCGCCGAAGTACTTGGGCTCCTGCCCGGTGTCCGTGGACCCCGCGGGCGGCGCGGCGGAATGGTTCGCGGGGACGACCAGCCGCCCCGCGTTCTCGCCCCGCGTCAGGGCGATCGCGTGGCCCGGCCCCGTCGCGTACCAACGCCAGCCGGGCCGCTTCACCGTGGACGTGATCTCCCGGGGTGACGAGAACGACACCCCGTCGTCCCGGCTCGTCTGCACGAACACCCGCCGGCCCTGCTCCTGCGTGGCCTCGCCGCGCAGCAGCTGCGCCTCGGTGACATCGCCGCTGTTGTACGAGGTGACCAGAACGAGGTGTCCCGTGCCGGGATCGGCGACCGGCGCCGGATTTCCCCGGGTGTCGCCCTTGCCCTCCGTGACGACCTGCAGTGGACCCCACGTGCAGCCACCGTCACGCGACCGCTTGAGCACCACGTCAATGTCGCCGCTGTCCTTTCTGCCGCCCACTCGCCCTTCGGCGAAGGCCAGCAAGGTCCCGGCGCGCGTCCGGACGATGGCCGGTATGCGGTACGTGGCGTAACCACGACTGTCCGCGACGTACGGGGCCGATGAGACGCATCCCCGCTTCCCCTCGGCATCCGCGCTGTCGGCCTCCTCCGCCCCGGGCCGGGCGACGACCACCACCGCGGCGACGACGACCGCGACAGCGCCGAGAACGAACACGCGGCGGTTCAGGCTCAGGACCATACGGTTCCATGCTTTCCCAGGCGCGGAAGAAGATCGTCGGAGACCGACGCCGGACAACTCCCGCGAACCTAGAGGTGCCGCGGTGACGCAGCAACTCCCGTGGGTCAAAAGCGAATTGAAGAGCAGGCAAAACGGGACGACCGTGAGCCGAGACCGCCGGACCTGCCGAGAGGCCGTCCAGGGCGCCGTGCGCGTTCACGCAGCGCGCCGGGGATGCCGTTCATGGCCACGGCGATCGCGCGGCCTCCGGTCGGGCCCGGTTCCAAGTTCGGACAGGTACCACGAAAGGAGTAATCAGGGCACTCGGAACAAGCGACACTTCCCGGTCATGAGCTCCACTTGTGCAATGTTTTCGCAGGTGAACCGACCAATGACCTGAAGATGCAGGTCAGGCACTCGAACATCCCGATACCCTTGACAGGTGACCGACGCCCAAGAGACCGCAGAAGACAGCTCACTGCGAACCACCGGAGGCGGCCCTCCGGACGACGTCGAAACGGCGCCGATCCCTTTGCTTGAGCCCCGAGAAGGTATTCCGCCTGTCGTCGCCGACGAGGCCTCGCTCGCCGAGGTGATCGCCGCCTTCGCCGCCGGAACCGGCCCCGTGGCCGTCGACGCCGAACGCGCGTCCGGGTACCGCTACGGCCAGCGCGCCTATCTGGTGCAGCTGCGCCGCGAGGGGGCGGGCAGTGCGCTGATCGACCCCGTGGCCTGTCCCGATCTGTCGGGGCTCGGCGAGGCGATCTCCGGTGTGGAGTGGGTGCTGCACGCCGCCACCCAGGACCTGCCGTGCCTGCGCGAAATAGGCATGGTGCCCACGCGGCTCTTCGACACCGAGCTGGCCGGCCGGCTGGCCGGGTTCCCGCGGGTGGGCCTCGGCGCCATGGTCGAGAGCGTCCTCGGCTTCGTACTGGAGAAGGGACACTCCGCGGTCGACTGGTCCACGCGCCCGCTCCCCGAGCCGTGGCTGCGCTACGCCGCGCTCGATGTGGAGCTGCTCGTCGACCTGCGTGACGCCCTGGAGAAGGAGCTCGACCGGCAGGGCAAGCTGGAGTGGGCCACACAGGAGTTCGACGCGATCGCGCAGGCCGAGCCCGCGCCGCCGCGCAAGGACCCCTGGCGCCGTACGTCCGGGATGCACAAGGTGCGCCGCCGTCGGCAGATGGCCGTCGTACGGGAGCTGTGGGAGGCCCGGGACCGGGTCGCGCAGCGCCGGGACATCTCGCCGGGCAAGGTGCTCGGGGACGCGGCGATCGTCGAGGCCGCGCTGTCCCTGCCGCCCAATGCGCACGCCCTGGCCGCGCTGAACGGCTTCGGGCACCGGATGGGGCGGCGCCAGCTGGAGCAGTGGCAGGCCGCGGTTGATCGCGCCAAGGCGCTGCCGGACTCCGAGCTGCCGCAGCCTGGGCAGCCGGTGACCGGGCCTCCGCCGCCGCGCGCCTGGGCCGACAAGGACCCGGTCGCTGCGGCTCGGCTGTCCGCCGCGCGGGCCGGAGTGTCGGCGGTGGCCGAGCGGCTGAACATGCCGCAGGAGAATCTGATCGCTCCGGACACGGTGCGGCGGGTGTGCTGGGAGCCGCCGGCCGTCCCGGATGCGGAGTCGGTCGGGGCCGCGCTTGCCGGGTACGGGGCACGGGCGTGGCAGGTGGAGCAGGTGACGCCGGTGCTGGTGGCCGCGTTGTCCGCGAAGGCGCCGTAGGCGGTTTGGCCGGGGCGGCGGCCGCGGGTCGGTTGTGGCCGGTCGCGCCCACCCGCGTCTCCGGCCTGATCCGCCGGACAGGCCGCTCACCTGGTCGCTCCGCGCATGAACCCGTTGTA
Organism: Streptomyces sp. NPDC048275; assembly: GCF_040652275.1. Lineage (NCBI taxonomy): Bacteria > Bacillati > Actinomycetota > Actinomycetes > Kitasatosporales > Streptomycetaceae > Streptomyces > Streptomyces sp. NPDC048275. The sequence continues at coordinate 36,034 of NZ_JBEZLR010000069.1, read as the reverse complement.
GATGAAACGCTGCAGGAACAGGAACGCGATCAACGTGGGGACGATCACCAGGACCGCTCCTGCCGAGATCGTCTCCCAGTGGGCTCCGAAGGGGCCCTTGAAACGGAACAGCGACGTCGAGATCACGCCAAGATCTTCGGACGGCATGTAGAGGAACGGGATGTAGAAGTCGTTGTAGACGGTGATCCCCTTCACGATCACGACCGTGGCGACGGCGGGCTTGAGGAGCGGGAAGATGATCTTTCGGTAGATCGTGAACGCGTTCGCTCCGTCGAGCCGCGCCGCCTCGTCGAGCGAGATCGGGATCGAGCGCACGAACTGCAGGAAGATGTAGATCGACACGATGTCCGTGCCCATGTAGAGGGCGATCGGCGCCCAGCGGGTGTCGAACATGCCGAAGCTGTTGACGATCTGGAAGGTCGCCACCTGGGTGGTGACACCCGGCACGAGCGTCGCGACCAGGAACAGGGCGACCACCAGCTTCTTGAAGCGGAAGGTGAAGCGGTCGATCGCGTAGGCCGTCATCGACCCGATGACCACCGTGCCGGTGATCGCGAAGAGCAGGATGAAGGCCGTGTTGCCGAACGACCTGAGCATCCCGCCGTCCTGAAACGCCGTCACATAGTTGTGGAAGTTGAGGAAGTCGTCCGGGAGCGTGAGCGCGCCGGTGTCGTTCGCCATCTCCTTCGAGGACTTGAGGGAGGTCAGGAAGACGACGACGAGCGGGAGCAGGACGACGAGTGAGGCGACGGTCAGCGACAGGTACGTGGCGGTGCGGGCCAGTCCTCGGCGCGTCATACGAGATCCACCCTGTCGTCCGGGACGAGGCGGCGCTGCACCCACGTCACCCCGAGAATGATCAGCAGCAGCACGACGGCGGCCGCGGACGCGAGCCCCGTCTTGTTGAACTGGAAGGCCAGCTTCACCGTCTGGATCACGAAGGTCTCGGTGCCGGTCGCGCCGCCGGTCATGATGAACGGCACCTCGAAGGCCGAGAGCGAGCCGGAGATCGACAGGATCACGGTCAGGCTGAGTACGGGTCTGATGCCGGGCGCGATGATGTAGCGGAACTGGTGCCAGCGGTTCGCGCCGTCCAGCTCCGCCGCCTCGTACAGCTCCCCCGGGATGGACTGGATCGCGCCGAGGAACAGCACGAAGTTCAGGCCCGTGTAGCGCCAGACGGAGACCCCGGCGAGCGAGGTGTTCGCGGACGTCGGTGTGCCCAGCCAGGCCCGGTCGGAGTGGATGCCCAGCAGGCTCAGCAGCGAGTCGAGCGTGCCGCCGTCCTGGAAGAAGTAGAGGAAGACGAAACCGATCGCGACCCCGTTGATCAGGTACGGGAAGAAGAGCACGCCCTTGAAGAAGTTCCGGAAGCGGACGTTGAAGCTCAGGACCGTCGCGAAGTAGAGCGCGGCGGCGATCTGGACGACGGACGCGGCGAGGTAGTAGCCGCTGACGAAGAAGACCTGGAACAGCTCGGGGCGGGTGACGAGTTCGACGTAGTTCTCGGCGCCCGTGTAGTGCAGCTGGGGGCTGACACCGTCCCAGTCGGTGAAGCTGTACGCGATCATGTTGGCGACCGGCGCGTAGGTGAAGGTGATCAGGAGGGCGAGCGGGACAGCGAGGAAGAGCCAGGGGGTCAGGCTCCGGGCCAGGCGTGGGGTGCGCGGGGTTCGCGGCGGCCGTACGGGAGGCGCCGCCCCGGTCGGCGGCGCCTTGTGCACCGTGCCGGTCATCAGGACCCCACGGTCTTCGCCGCCTCGGTCCAGCGCTTGCCCAGGTCGTTCAGGAAGTCGTCGAGCTTGCCCTTCTTGGCGCCGTGGGCCAGGTCGACGAGGCTTTGGCGGTAGTCGGGCGCGTAGAGGCCGACCTCCGACTCGTTGTCGATCAGTTTGACCGTGGCGCCCGCAGTGTCGTCCAGCTCGATGAACTTCACGCCCGCATCGTCGTACGGCTTCAAAACCGACGGCAGCGGGGCGCCCTTGACCGGCGAGAGGGTCAGATTGTCGTCCGCGTAGCCGGACTTGTCGGTGAACCAGTCGATCCAGGCGCGGGCCGCCTCCTTGTGCTTCGAGTGGACGTTGACGGCCTGGTTGTAGTCCGGAGAGACCACCGCGCAGAATGCGCCGTCGACCTGGGCCGGGAACGGCATGAAGCCGACGTCGGCCGGGTCGGTGCCGGCCTCCTCGGCCGCGGCCCGGAACTGGGTGATCGCCCAGGAGCCCAGCCACATCGTGGCGATCTCACCCTTCGCCAACTTGGGTTTGGAACCCTCCCAGTTGGTGGTCGTCGGGTCCTTCTCGGCCAGCCCGTCGTGCACGATGTCGTACAGCAGGGTGTCCCCGACGCGCAGATCGGCACCCTTGGCCCAGGGGTCACCCTCGGCCAGCGCCGTCGTCGCCTGTGTGTCGCAGCCGACCGAGCCGTTGACGGACGTCCACGACGTCAGCGGCCACATGTCCTTGAAGTTCGTGTAGTACGGGACAGCCGTCGTCTTCGCCTTGATCGCCTCGAGGTCGTCGATGAACTCGGCGGGCGTGGTGGGCCAGTCGGTGATCCCGGCGTCCTGCCAGACCCTCTTGTTGTAGAGGAATCCCGGGGTCACGCCGATCGGGCTCTGTCCGTAGACCTTGCCGTCGACCGTGGTGAAGTCCGTGAAGCGGTACTTCTTGTTGCGCTCGGCGCTGGTGCCCAACGAGGCGAAGAACTTCGGGTAGTCACCCTTCTTGATCACGGCCGGGATCATCAGCACATCGCCGTAGTTCTCGGTGTTCATGCGGATCTTGACCTCACCTTCGTAATCGGTGATGCCATCGAATTCGACCTTGACCTTGGGATAGATCTTGTTGAATTCGGCCGCGTACTTATTCATCGTGCCGTCCTGCACGAGGTCGGTCCGGTGCGTGAGGACCTGGATCGTCCCGGACACCGTCCCCGGATCGTCGGGAGCCTTCGCGTCCGCGCCCTTCGACGTGCCTCCGCTCCCGGTGCAGCCCGCGGCCAGCAGTACGGCGGCGAGCAGTGTTCCGGCGAGTGACTTGCGGCGGTTCATCTGCACCAGCTCCGTTCGCGTCGGTTGGCTGATTCGGCACTCTGACAGCCGTTACTGAACCGGTAAAGTCCTTATTTCGCCAACGATTCCGAATGGTTTCGCAATCCTGGGCACCTTGTCGCTCAACCGGTTTAGGGAGTGCGCATGCTGGAGGTCACACCGCTCACCGAGGGATGGACCCTGCGGTACGAGGGAGCCGCGCTGCCGGCCGCGGTCCCGGGCTGTGTGCACACGGATCTGCTGGCGGCGGGGGTCATCCCGGACCCGTTCCTCGGACGCGGCGAGGCCGAGGTCGCGTGGGTGGGGCGGCGCGACTGGACGTACGACATCGACGTGCCCGCCCCCGCGGGGCATGAGCAGACCGACCTCGTCTTCGACGGTCTGGACACCGCCGCCGAGATCCGTCTCGACGGTCAACTCCTCGGCTCCGTACGGAACATGCACCGCTCGTACCGCTTCGACGTCACGGCACTCCAGGGCCCGCTGTCGGTGCGCTTCGGCTCCGCCTACACCGCGGCCGAGGCGGTGCGCGAGCTCCTGGGCGAGCGGCCGAACGCGTACCCCGAGCCCTTCCAGTACCTCAGGAAGATGGCCTGCTCGTTCGGCTGGGACTGGGGCCCCACGCTGGTGACGGCCGGGCTGTGGCGGCCGGTGCGGCTGGAGCACTGGTCGACCGCGCGGATCGCCCGCGTACGGCCGGTGGTGACGGTGCGCGGATCGACGGGCCAGGTGACCCTGCACGTCGAGGTGGAGCGGACCAGGGTCGAGGCCGACCTCACGATGGAGGCCCGGGTCGGCGGGGTGCGGGTGCGCGCGGTGCTCGACGGCACGAGCGGGGTCGTACGTCTGGAGGTACCGGACGTCGAGCTGTGGTGGCCCCGGGGATACGGCGAACAGCCTTTGTACGAGGTTGAGTTGACGCTCTCCGATGCCCAGGGTCCGCTTGACGCCTGGCATCGGCGCATCGGCTTCAGGACCGTCGAGCTGGATCGGAGTCCCGACGCGCACGGCACCGGCTTCACCTTCGTCGTGAACGGCGTGAGGGTCTTCGCGCGCGGCGTGAACTGGATTCCGGACGATGTCTTTCCGTCCCGGATCACCCGCGAGCGCTATCGCACCCGGCTCACCCGGGCGGCGAACGCGGGGGTCGATCTCGTACGGGTCTGGGGTGGCGGGATCTACGAGAGCGAGGACTTCTACGAGGCCTGCGACGAGTTGGGGTTGATGGTCTGGCAGGACTTTCCCTTCGCCTGCGCGGCCTATCCGGAGGAACAGCCACTGCGCGGCGAGGTGGAGGCCGAGGCCCGGGAGAACGTCGTACGACTGATGCCGCACCCGTCGCTCGTGCTGTGGAACGGCAACAACGAGAACCTGTGGGGCTTCAAGGACTGGGGCTGGGAGCGGCGGCTGGCCGGGAATTCATGGGGTGAGGGCTACTACTTGGGGCTACTGCCCCGCGTGGTGGCGGAGTTGGACCCGGGTCGGCCGTACGCGGCGGGCAGCCCCTGGTCCGGTTCCTGGGAGCGCCACCCGAACGACCCGGCGCACGGCACGCATCACTCGTGGGAGGTGTGGAACCGGGCCGACTACGGTGACTACCGGCTTCACGTCCCGCGCTTTGTCGCCGAGTTCGGCTGGCAGGCGCCGCCCGCGTACGCGACGCTGCGGCGCGCGCTGCCCGGCGAGGTGCTCGCGCCCGACTCGCCCGGCATGCTGCACCACCAGAAGGCGGACGACGGGAACGGCAAGCTGGAGCGGGGGCTCGCCCGGCATTTCCCGGTGCCTGAAGGGGACTTCGACCGGTGGCACTACCTCACCCAGGTCAACCAGGCCCGTGCCGTCGCCACCGGCATCGAGCACTGGCGCTCGCACTGGCCCGTCTGCGCCGGGACCATCGTCTGGCAGCTCAACGACTGCTGGCCGGTGACCTCGTGGGCGGCGATCGACGGGGACGGGCGGGCCAAGCCGCTCTGGCACGAGCTGCGGCGACTGTACGCCGACCGGTTACTGACCCTCCAACCCCGTGCCGGTGGACTGGTGTTGGCGGCGGTGAATCAGGCCGCCGAACCGTGGTCCGAGTCGCTCACACTGCGGCGGATGTCCGTCGAGGGCGTCGTGGTGGGCGAGACGACGGTGAGTCTGTCGGTCGCCGCACGCACGGTCGCCGATGTGCCCGTGCCGGGGGAGCTGCGACCGGTCGGCCCGAAGGAGTTCCTGGTGGCCGACGCGGACGGGCTGCGCGCCCTGCACTTTCCGGTGCCGGACCGCGAAGTCCCGTACGCCCGGCCCCGGTTCGACGTCGCTGTGACGCCGGGCGCGGTGACGGTGACCGCCCACACTCTCGTACGGGATCTGCTGCTGCAGGCCGACCGGCTGGACCCTGCCGCCGAGGCCGACACCGGACTGGTCACGCTGCTCCCCGGCGAGCGGGTGACCATCGGGGTGCGCGGCTGGGAGACTCCCGACGCGGCGGCCGCACGGTCCGCCCTGTACTGCGTGGAGCCGACCCGATGACAGCAGCGCCCCCGCCCCGCGTCACCATCAAGGACGTCGCCGCGCGTGCGGGAGTGTCCAAGGGGGCGGTCTCGCTCGCCTTCAACCACAAGCCGGGTTTGTCCGACGCCACCCGGACCCGGATCTTCGCGGCGGCCAAGGAACTGGGCTGGGCGCCGAATCTCACCGCGCGGTCGCTGGCCGGCCGACGGGTGGACGTGGTGGGGCTCGCCATCTGCCGGCCGGCCAAGCTGCTCGGCCTCGAACCCTTCTACATCGAGTTCATCTCCGGCGTGGAGAGCGTGTTGACCGAGCACTCGTGCTCGCTGCTGCTGCGTCTCGTACGGAATCTGGAGGAAGAGGTCGGACTCCAGGACGCCTGGTGGAAGGGGAAGCAGGTGAGTGGGTCGATCCTGGTGGACTTCCGGGCGGACGATCCGCGGGTGGCGGCCGTGGAGCGGCTCGGGATGCCGGTCGTCGCCGTCGGGCACCCGTCCCTGACCGGCAGCCTCACCTCCGTCTGGACCGACGACGCCACCGCCGTCGCGGAGGCCGTTCGGTATCTGGCGGCGCTGGGGCATCGGCGGATCGCCCGGGTCGGGGGTGCGGCGGCCCTGGGGCATACGTCCATCCGTACGGCCGCGTTCGACGAAGCCGCGGGGGCGCTGGCGCTGGCCGGGGCGTGGCAGGTCGCGACCGACTTCTCGGGGGACGCGGGGGCGCGGGCGACGCGGTCGCTGTTGAGCGCCGCTCCCCCGGACCGGCCGACGGCGATCGTGTACGACAACGACATCATGGCGGTGGCGGGGTTGTCGGTGGCTTCGGAGATGGGGCTGTCGGTGCCGGGAGATGTGTCGCTGCTGGCCTGGGACGACTCACAGTTGTGCCGGCTGACGCATCCGACGTTGTCTGCGATGAGTCATGACGTGCACGGGTTCGGGGCGGATGTGGCGCGGACCTTGTTCGGGCTGATCACCGGGGAGGGGGCGGAGTCGCATCCGGTGCCTACCCCTGTTCTGACGCCTCGGGGGTCTACCGCGCCGCCGAGGTCGTGACGTCGGGTGCGGGTGGTGAGTGGCCGGTCGCGCCCACACGGCGGCGCCGCATATGTCTCAGCCCCGCGCCCCTGACGGGGGCTGCACGACCATGGGTTTTTCATGTGACGTTCGCCGCTCCCGGGCCCGGGGCTGGGCAGGGTGGTTACTCGTAAGTAGCATGGGGAGGTGAGCGCGCGCTCAGGGCGTGTGCGTCGCGCAGTAGTGCCATCCCGCATCTGGAGGAGAGCCATCGTGCCTCGTACCGTCAGGGACGTCGTCTTCGTCGACGGCGTCCGCACCCCGTTCGGCAAGGCGGGCCCGAAGGGCATCTACCACGAGACCCGCGCCGACGACCTCGTCGTCAAGGCCATCCGGGAGCTGCTGCGCCGCAACCCCGGCCTGGACCCCAAGAAGATCGACGAGGTCGCCATCGCCGCGACCACGCAGATCGGTGACCAGGGTCTGACGCTGGGCCGTACGGCCGGCATCCTCGCCGGGCTCCCCCAGTCGGTTCCCGGCTACTCCATCGACCGCATGTGCGCGGGCGCGCTGACCGCCGTCACCACGACCGCGGGCTCCATCGCCTTCGGTGCGTACGACGCCGTGATCGCCGGTGGTGTCGAGCACATGGGCCGCCACCCCATGGGCGAGGGCGTGGACCCGAACCCGCGGTTCGTCAGCGAGAAGCTGGTCGACGAGTCCGCCCTCTTCATGGGCATGACCGCCGAGAACCTGCACGACCGCTACCCGCACATCACCAAGCAGCGCGCCGACGAGTACGCCGTGCGCTCGCAGGAGAAGGCCGCGAAGGCGTACGCCAACGGCAAGATCCAGCAGGACCTGGTGCCGATCTCGGTGCGCAACACCAACGCGGAGGTCGGTGAGACCGGCTGGGGCCTGGTCACCGCCGACGAGCCGATGCGCCCGGGTACGACCCTGGAGAACCTCGCCGGTCTGAAGACGCCGTTCCGTGTGCACGGCCGGGTCACCGCCGGTAACGCGGCCGGTCTGAACGACGGCGCCACCGCGTCGATCATCGCGAGCGAGGACTTCGCGCGCGAGAACAACCTGCCGGTCAAGATGCGCCTGGTCTCCTACGCCTTCGCCGGCGTCGAGCCGGAGGTCATGGGCTACGGCCCGATCCCGGCGACCGAGAAGGCCCTCGCCAAGGCCGGTCTGTCGATCGAGGACATCAACCTCTTCGAGGTCAACGAGGCCTTCGCCGTCCAGGTCCTGGCCTTCCTCGACCACTACGGCATCGCGGACGACGACCCGCGCGTCAACCAGTACGGTGGCGCCATCGCGTTCGGCCACCCGCTGGCCTCCTCCGGCGTCCGTCTGATGACGCAGCTGGCCCGCCAGTTCGAGGAGCAGCGACACGTCCGCTACGGCCTGACCACCATGTGCGTCGGCTTCGGCATGGGCGCGACGGTCATCTGGGAAAACCCGCACTTCGAGGGGGACAAGTGAGCACCACCGCTGAGCTTTTGAAGGGTGCGGCCGAGCTGTTCCCCGACGAGGTCGTGACGTCCGGACACGTCCGTCACCTCGACCTGCCCTTCGGCGCCGGGCGCTTCGCGCTCATCACGCTGGACAACGGCTTCGACCACACCAAGCCGACCACCTTCGGCCCGGCGTCGCTGGCGAACCTGAACGCCGCCATCGACCAGGTCGAGAAGGAGGCCGCGGCCGGCGAGATCGTCGGTGTCGGCGTCACCGGCAAGCCGTTCATCTTCGCGGTCGGCGCGGACCTCAAGGGCGTAGAGCTCCTGAAGAACCACGACGACGCGCTCGCCATCGGCAAGGGCGGCCACGAGGTCTTCAAGCGGCTGTCCGGGCTCGCGGTGCCGACCTTCGCGTACTACAACGGTGCGGCGATGGGCGGTGGCGTCGAGGTCGGTCTGCACTGCAAGTACCGGACCGTCTCGAAGGCCATCGCGGCCTTCTCGCTCCCCGAGGTGTTCCTGGGTCTCGTCCCGGGCTGGGGCGGCTGCACGATCCTGCCGAACCTGATCGGTGCGGACAAGGCTGTCTCGGTCATCATCGAGAACTCGCTCAACCAGAACAAGCAGCTCAAGGGCCAGCAGGTCTTCGACCTCGGCATCGCCGACGCCCTGTTCGAGGGCGCGGACTTCCTGGAGCAGTCGCTGATCTGGACGGCGAACGTCCTCAAGGGCGACGTCACGGTCGAGCGTCCGGAGATCGACCGCGGCGAGGCCTGGGACCAGGCCGTCGCCAAGGGCCGGTTCATCGCCGACGGCAAGGTGCACGGAGCGGCCCCGGCCGCGTACCGCGCGCTGAACATCATCGAGGCGGCCAAGGACGGTGACCTGCAGAAGGGTTACGACGCCGAGGACGTGGCCCTCGCCGACCTGATCATGGGTGGCGAACTGCGCTCCGGCATCTACGCCTTCAACCTGGTCCAGAAGCGCGGCAAGCGCCCGGCGGGTGCGCCGGACAAGTCCCTCGCGCGTCCGGTCACCAAGGTGGGCGTCGTGGGCGCGGGCCTGATGGCCTCGCAGCTCGCGCTGCTCTTCCTGCGGCGCCTCGAGGTGCCCGTCGTGCTGACGGACATCGACCAGGAGCGCGTCGACAAGGGTGTGGGCTACGTCCACGCCGAGATCGACAAGCTGCTCGGCAAGCACCGCATCAACCAGGACAAGGCCAACCGCCTCAAGGCCCTGGTCACCGGTGTGCTGGACAAGGCCGAGGGCTTCGCGGACGCGGACTTCATCATCGAGGCCGTGTTCGAGGAGATCGGCGTCAAGCAGCAGGTGTTCGCGGAGGTCGAGGCAGTCGCCCCGGCGCACGCGATCCTCGCCACCAACACCTCCTCGCTGTCGGTCACCGAGATGGCGTCGAAGCTCAAGAACCCCGAGCGGGTCGTGGGCTTCCACTTCTTCAACCCGGTCGCGATCCTCCCGCTCCTGGAGATCGTCCGCGGCGAGCGGACGGACGACGCCTCGCTGGCCACGGCCTTCGGTGTCGCCAAGAAGCTGAAGAAGACCGCGGTCCTGGTGAAGGACGCCCCGGCGTTCGTCGTCAACCGCATCCTCACCCGCTTCATGGGCGAGATCCAGAACGTCATCGACGAGGGCACCTCGGTCGAGGTGGCGGAGAAGGCGGTCGAGCCGCTGGGTCTGCCGATGTCCCCGCTGGTGCTGCTCGAGCTCGTCGGCCCGGCGATCGGTCTGCACGTGTCGGAGACCCTCAACCGGGCCTTCCCGGACCGCTTCACGGTCTCCCCGAACCTCGCCGCCGTCGTCAAGGCGGGCAAGCGCGGCTTCTACGTGTACGACTCCGGGAAGCCGGAGCTGGACCCGGAGGTCGCCGCGCTCCTCAAGCAGGGCGATGTCGTCCTCACCGAGGAGCAGGTCCGTGACCGCGTCCTGGACGCCGTCGCCCAGGAGATCGGGCTCATGCTCGACGAGGGTGTCGTCGCCGAGGCCCAGGACATCGACCTCTGCCTGATCACCGGCGCCGGCTGGCCCTTCCACCTGGGCGGCATCACGCCGTACCTGGACCGCGAGGGCGTCTCCGAGCGGGTGACCGGGAAGCGGTTCCTCGAGGCCGGGGTGGCCTCGGTTCCCGCGTAACCTCCCGAAGAACACGAGTGAGGGCCCCCGCCACGGCGGGGGCCCTCTTCGTGCGTCAGGGACTCACACGACCAGCCATGGGCCGAACTCGATGGACCCGGGGGCGATTTGGCGGGAGACGGCCAGGCGGCCGTCCGCGCCGAGGACGGCGATCGTGGCGCGGCCCAGCGCGTCGAAGGCGGCGGCGGGCGCGCCGACGGTCGTGCCGCCCAGGACGGTCGTGGGCAGTTCCTGCCAGGGCTGGTCGCCGGGGAGGAAGCGGTAGGCCACTCCGCCCAGGTCACCGCGTGTGGCGACGAGTGTTCCGGACTGCGGAGTCGGTCCCGCCGCGCAGGCGATCGCGCCGAAGCCGCCGCGGCCCCCGATCGAGGTCGCCGGCTGGGCCCAGCGTCCCCCGGGGGCGTCCTCCTCCGCCATCAGGAGGCGGCCCGAGTCGGGCTGCCGGTAGACGGTCATGACCTGTCCGGTCGGCTGGACGACGGCCGCGGCCGGTCCGCTCGGCACGGTGAGCCGAAACCTCGGGGCCCTGCTCAACGGCTCGTCGAGGGAGCTCTGCGACCAGTGGAACACCCCTTCCCGGCTGGCGGCGAACACCTCCACATGGCCGTTGTGCGCGGTGATCGCGGTGGGGCCCTCCTGAAGGTCGTGTCCGCGCAGATCGGTCCACTCGCCCCAGGAGCCGTCGGTCTCCTGGATGCGGCTGTGCAGTCCCTGACCCGCGTTGCGCACGAACAGATGCAGTCGGCCCTTGCCGTCCCGGGTCACCGCCGGAGCGCCGAGGTGACGGTCGCGCTGCGGATCGCCCGCGGACGGGTTGCCCAGGGTGATCCAGCCGGGAAACGCGCCGTCGGGCTCGGCCTGTTCGAGCAGGACGATCTCCCTGGAGTGCGCGTCGTCCGCGGCCAGGTAGGACAGGCGTTCGGCGAAGATCTGCCACCGGCCGTCCGGGGTGAGGCTCACCGCGAGAGAGGGCGCGAGCGGCCCGCCGCCGAGGAAGAACGGTCCGCGCCACTGGTCGCTGCCGGGCGCCGACTCCAGCCATACCGCGGCCTGCTGGTTGACGACGGCGAAGGCCGTCAGCCGGCCCCGCCGGTCGGTGAGCAGCCAGTTCGCCCCGCTCGGATGGCGTGGGGTGGTGCTTTGCACCCAGCCCGTCCGCCGGGAGTTCAGGCCTACCGCGTAGTCACCGCTGCCGGCCGGGTCACCGCAGTCGTAACCGTCCGCCACGCCGTAGACGTTGAGGAAGAACTCCTTCAGCGAGACGGCCTGCGGGCTGAGGTTGTGCGGCCACCGTTCGTTGTAGTAGCCGCGGAACGCCTCCACCGCGAACGTACGGTTCTCCGCGGGCCCCTGGTACCGGTCCAGCGCGAGCCAGGAGAAGAGGGCGGTCGCGGTGTGGTCGCAGTGGTCGGACAGATCGCCGTGGTCGTGCCGCTGCGGGAACTTCTCGTCGTGGACCAGACGGTCGGGGTCGGGGTCCATGGTGCGCACCAGCGTCGGCCGGACGATGCCCATGATCTGGATCAGCGTTTCCACCAGACCGGCGCGCGTGTACCCGTACTGCTCGTGCACAAGACCGCCACTGACCACCAGCGTCGGAACCTGGTCGGTCTCCTCGTGCCAGAGGACGTGCAGGCTGCGGGGTGGCCCCTCCGGTGTGCCGTGCTGACGGATGTTGAGGAAGATCAGCGTGACCCAGGGCGCGTCGGCGAGCGAGTAGACCTCCGCGACCGCTCCGCCCACCGTGGACAGGGTGCCCGACGTCCAGGCCCTCGTACGATCGCCGAACAGCATGGCGGCGTAGGCGGCCTTGATGCCGTTCTGCCGTGCCTTGGCGTACGCCGCGCGGTCCTCCTGCGGCGGTGTCAGCTGCCACGGCCTGGGGTTCAGCCCGCCCGCGTCACCGCTGGTGAGGTACACCGTGGTCGTGGGAGTGCCGGCCTTCAGGCCCTGGAAGGTGGCGGGGTTCATGAAGTAAAGGTCGTCGTCCGGATGGGCCACGATCTGCAACACGGACGCGGGACTGTTCACGCTGTTGCTCCTCCCGACGCCGGGAAACGGTGTGGTCACAGCGGCCATCCCGGCAGATAGCCCGCGTGAGCACGTTGATTGCGCGGTGATCCGGTCTCGAACTGGCTCGGCACCGGGAAGTAGCTCGGCAGGAAGGCGGCGAGGATCGCGTCCTGCTCGTCCGCCGGGACGTCTCCGTCGTGGTAGTCGTTCAGACAGAACACGTCGTGCGGGCGCACGGTGAGGATCCGGTTCAGTCGCGACTTGTGCTCGCTGAGCCCGACGTTGACGAATCCGCACGAGATGCTTCCGGGCACACTGCGCAGGGTGTGGAAGCCGAAGTAGTGGTGCAGCGAGGACGCGATGGACACATCGCTGTGGCTGCGCAGACGGTTGGCCGCGGTGACCGCCACCGCCTGCTGGTAGTGGCTCTCGATGTCCGCCAGGACACTGCGCCGCAGCGGGTGCGGTGCGTGCAGGAACGAGTGCACCAGCGTCTGCCCGAAGGACCGCTCGATCAGGGCCCGGTTGTTCTTCGCGGCGCTGATGTTGAACTCGTCCTCGGACGACGCTGCGGCCATGGGCACGGCCGTGGGCGACATGAAGTGCTTCGCCTGCCCGTTGCCGAGGAAGAACATGTCGGGACGCACGGTCCGGCCGACGAACACGTCGTCGTTGAAGTAGAGGAAGTGCTCGGCCAGGCCGTCGATGCGGTGCAACTGGCTCTCGATGGCGTGCGAGTTGTACGTGGGAAGCGCACCCCGGTCACCGAAGATCTCCGTGTGGTCCACGACCCGTACGCGGGGATGGGAGAGGTCCAGCCAGTCCGGCACCTGCTGGTCGGTGACGAGGTAGATGTTCCGGATCCAGGGGGCGTACATGTCGATGGACCGCAGGGAGTAGCGGAGTTCGTCGCGGTCCCGGAACCGGGCCGCGCTGGTGGCCGCGTCCTCGGTCTCCATGCCCATGGCGGCCAGGACGGCGTTCTTCCGTTCCAGCCAGGCGACGTCGGCGCCGTTCACCCAGGTGTAGACGGCGTCCACGGGAAAGGCGATATCGCCGTGCAGCACCTGTCCGAAGGCGCCGATCGTCGGGTAGGGGCGTCCGCCCAGGGTGAGATTGCCCCGGTGCATGGCGCTGTTCGGCACCCGGTCGCCGATGAGGGTGCGCGCGGGGGCCTTGAGGTAGGTCTCGTCCTCCGGATCGTTCTCCCAGAACGAGATGGTGCAGCCGTAGACGGCCCCCAGGCGCAGGATGCGCGACTGCGAGACGACGTTCTGGTACACCCGGATGCCCGAGGTCGCGGAGTCGCAGTGATGCGCGACAAGTCCGGCGAGGACGGTGGCCACCGTCTGCTGCCCCTCGTTGAGCACCGCGGTGTACACGGCCTCCTCGGCGTACCGGTCAGCGAGGGCCTTGAGGACCGCCTCCTTGTGGAGGGCGTGCACGGCGATCGTGTGCCGTACGAGGTGATCACGCACCACGAGGTACGGGATGTCCGCCCCCTCCAGCGCGTTCGCGGCCAGCGCCAGGTTCTCCTGCACGATGTCCCAGGGAGACTGCCAGTCGAGCAGACGGCACAGCTGGCCGCCGTCGCGCACCAGGTCGCGCTTCTTCTTGAGGAGGCGTTCCTCCAGCGCGCGCTGGTCCGTGGAGCGCACCGTGCTGGCCGGGGCGGGGGACGCGGCGGCCACACTGCCGTCGGGGCCGCTGTAGAAGGCGTGCACGGCCTGCCGTTCGGCCTTGGCCACGGCACGGCGGCCGGTGTCACGCTCCGCGAGGAGTTCGTGGAAGATCCGCTCCCACTGCGCGGTCACCACGCCGGGTGAGAAACGGTTGACCGATGCCAGGGCGGCGCCCCCCATCCGCTTCCGCAGCTCGGTGTCCTCGATGAGGAGCAGCAGCGCCGAGACCAGGCCGTCGGTGTCCCCGGGCGGTACGAGGATCCCGGTCTGCCCGTCGATGACCACTTCACGCGGCCCGTTGGGCGAGTCGTACGAGACCACCGGGACGCCCGCCGCGTGCGCCTCGGCGAGCACCAGCCCGAACGCCTCGTTACGTGAGGTGAGCAGGGCGATGCTGGCCTTGGCCCATTCCTCGGCGAGATGCTTGGAGTTGCCGTTGAGCTGGACGCAGTCGTGCAGACCGAGCATGTCGATCTGGCGGCGCAGGGCACCGCTGAGCGGCCCGTCACCGAAGATCCGCAGCTGCCAGTTCGGGTGGTACTGGGCCACCGTCGCCCAGGCGGTGACGGCGTGGTCGATCTGCTTCTCCGAGACCAGCCGGCCCGCGATCACCACCGTGCGGGTCTGCAGGGTCGACCTGGGCCGGAAGCCGCTGGGCAGGGCGTTGGGCACGATTTCCAGCCGGGGTGCGGCCGCCCCGAGGGTCTCGGCGAACCACTCCCGGGTGCGCTCGCTGAGCACGGCGAGGGCGTCCAGCCGGGCGGCGTACCGGCGCAGTGGTTCACCGCTCGTTCCGCGCAGTTCGGAGACCCGGTGCTCCTGGTGGACGGTGATCACATGGGCCGGGGCCAGGTGGACGGCCAGCGCCATCAGGGCGGGGGTCGTCGTGATCAGGATGTCGGTGTCGGTGTCCTGGAGGGCGAGTTCGAGTTCGACATCGGACAACCGGTTGAAGGCCGCCTCCCAGGACCGGTCGACGATGTGGCTGGGTTGTGCGGCGAGGCCCGCCCATACCGAGTCGTCGACCTTGGTCGGGCGCAGCGGGCGGGGGGCGCGTCCGGTGAGGTCCACGAGGTAGTCGACGCGGACGCGTTCGTCCGGGGTGAAGAACTGCGCCGACTTGCTCTTGAAGACACTGAGCACCCGGACGTCGTGCCGGGTGGCCAGCTCCGCGGCCTGGTTGAACACCGCTCTTTCGGTCCCGCCGACGGCATCGGCCGTGGTCAGCAGGAAAGTGATCTTCATCTGTCGGTTCAGCCTGCCTCGGGCATGCGCGTGCAGGTGACTCGGAGATTTCCTGCGGGGGTGTAGCGCGGGTGGACGATCAGGGGCGGGTGGCCCTGGGGGGTGATGGCCATGCTGGGCATGGCGAAGACGCGCAGCGGATTGCGTACGTCGTGCAGTCGTCGCCCGAGGCGCATCGACTGTCCGCTCCCGTCGCGCAGTACGACGTCCCAGTGCTGGGGTCGGCCGCGCCTGGGCGCCATCGCGTCGAGCGGGACGTCGACCCGGAAACCGCCCGGTTCGATGACGCCGACGGTCTGCTCGATCCGGTGTTTCGAGGCGACGAACTCCACCCATGGTTCGTCGACCCGTGTGCCCAGCACGCGGAAGTCGACGGTGATTCCCGCATGGGTCATGTGCACCTTGGTCACCTCGACGGCGGGCCGGGCAGCGGCGCTGACGACCCGGGCGTTGCCGGTGACGGACTGTCCGAGCCGGTGGCGCGCGCCGGACACCGGGGACGCCGCCATCGGCTTGGTCGGCCCTTCGTACGGGACGGGCGGCTTCAGCAGGAGCAGCGCAAGCGAGCGCGAGCGGCGTCCGGAGTGCACACGCAGCCGCAGCTTCCATCGTCCGGCCTCGACCGGTGCGCCGCCGAGTTCCGCGCCCAGCAGGACCGCGGCGTCGGCCAGGATCTCGCCGGCGGGGCCTTCGTAGACGCGCGCCTCACTGTGGTGGCGACGGCGGCCGCGGCGCAGGACGATCTCCGCCCGGTCGGGCAGACCGGCGGAGGGCGGCAGCACCGCGTGCAGATTCACGGTCTGGCCGTCGAGGATGGCGGCGTAACGCAGGTGTGCCTTGCGCTTCTTGCGCAGGGGCACGAACAGACGCGACATCAGCCAGGTGCGCAGGGCGACGGCGCGGGCGCGCAGTCGGCGCCGCGGGGCGCCCGCCCCGCCACCTGTCGTGGCGGGGCCGGTGGTACGTGAGGTCATGAGCCGATGCGTCCCAACTCGGTGGCCCGCACCGGCCGCGGCGCCACGATGCCGGAGGCGGTCTCGTACGGGCTGGGCACCGGGAAGTAGGCGTTCAGGAAGTTCTCGACCATACGGTTCTGGGCCTGCGGGTCGGCGGCGGTGACGGTGTCGTTCATACAGAAGGTGTCGAAGTTGCGCTTGGCCAGGAGGGTGTTCAGCCGGCGTTGCGACAGCGGGTCGGCGAGGTCGACGTAGACGTAGCGGATGTCGCCGACCGTGGCCCGCGCCGAGTGGTAGGCGTAGTAGTGGTGCAGCGAGGAGGCGATGGGCACGTCGTTGGGTGACCGGAAGCGGGAGTGCTGGGTCACCCGGTGCGCCTGCGCGTAGACCTGCTCGATCTCCGCGAGCACGCTGCGCCGCAGGGTGTGGGGCGTGTGCTTCATCTTCTGGGAGATGACGGTGCCGAACTGCTGGGCGATGAGCCCGCGGCTGTTCTTGCCGGCCGCGTTCACGGGCAGGTCCCCGGTGCTGGCCCGGCCGGACGGGATCAGGGCCTTCGACTGAAAGAACTTGGTCAGTCCATTGGGATGGAAGAACTGCCCCGGTTGCACGGGACGGCCGAAGAAAACGTCGTCGTTCAGGTAGAGGAAGTGCTCCGAGAGGTCCGGGATGTGGTGCAGCTGGCTCTCGATCGCGTGGGAGTTGAACGTCGGCAGCGCGGTGGGATCGGCGAAGATCTCCCGGTGGTCCACCACCCTGAGCCCGGGGAAGGACGTGTTCAGCCACGACGGCACCTGACCGGCCGTGACGAGGAAGATGTTGCGCACCCATGGGGCGTACTGGTGGATCGAGCGCAGCGAGTACATGAGTTCGTTCCGGCTGGTGTACCGGGAGTCGTTCGCCGCCTGCTCGTGCAGGGGTTCCCCCGAGGCGCCGGTCAGCTGGCGGCGAGTCGCTTCCTTGCTCGCCCGCCACACCGGGTCGGAGTCGTCCACCCAGGTGTAGACCACGTCGATCGGGAAGAGGTGGTCGTCGGGGAGCGCGGCGACGAACTCGGGCACGGTGCGGGCATGGCCGGTGGTGTACACGGCCGGTACTGCGCTGAAGCGATTCTGCTCCACCTGGCAGCGGCCCGCGTCCACCGGTATCTCGGTCACCACGCGGTTGGGGCGCGGCGCGACCAGGTAGCCGTCCTGCTCCGTCCAGAACTCGATGTCGCAGCCGGACTCCTGACCGAAGACCAGGTTTCCCGTGGGGTCGCAGACGTTCCACGCGACGCGCAGGACGCGCTGTCCGCGCAGCGCGCGCCAGTTCGCGGCGGAGGCGCCGGGGCGCATCTGCCCTGGCGCGAAGGTGCCGACGTATCCGGGATTGCACCCGAACGCGATCTGCAGCACCTCCTCCAGGTCGGCCCGCTGACCTGCGGGGACGGCCACGCACGGGGTGAGTGACGCGGTGCCGCGCACACAGAAGTAGTCGATCTCGGCCTCGTCGAGTACGGAGACGAGGATGTTCAGGTTCCGCGCCCGAGCGGCCCAGGCGGTAGCCCCGGACACCTCCACGGCCCGGATGTGCTTGCCGCCCACCCGCACCACACGGAGTCGGCCGGCGGGCGTGTGCCGACCGGCCGTACGCCGCCCGCCCAACGCCCGGATCACCACGGCGGAGCGCACCACGTCGGCGAACGCCAGCGAGCGCATCACCGTGGTGCGCAAGGGGCGTGGCACCCGCCGCACGATCCGGCGCCGGGCCCCCACGGGCACCAAGGATCGATATGTCGACACGAGCGCGCTCGCCTCGGGATTGTTGAGGCTCACCTGTACTTCCGCACCATCCAGATCAAGGCGGGCGCAGACCGCCCAGCCGTTTGTCGGCGTCACCGCCACCCCATGCGGGCATCGGCCCACCGCCCCCCGGCGGCGACTCCGACTCCCCTCCCGGTCCGGCCACCACACCCCCTGTGTGGTGATCGCCGGGATCGGTCGCGCAGTCTTCCCTGCCCGGGCAATTCCCCTGACTTGCCCCTGTCTTGCCTACGCCTAACCTGCGCCTACCGATCGGACAGAATATTTACATCTGTTTCTCAAACTGTCCAGAAGTAATCCATCTCTGTGTAACTTCTGTCAGAAAGCACACACCTTCGAAGACGAATCGTCACACAGTGGAAGCAGCCGGGCCCGGCGCACCGCGTCAGACGCGCACCCAGTCCAGGAAGGTCAGCCCCGGCTCGGGAGCCTGTCGGGCCACACGGAGGGCGCCGTCCGGATCGAGCGCGGCGATGACCACCCTGCCGTGGGCGTCGCACGCAAGAGCGGGCGCTCCGAGACAGGCGACCGCCGTGTCCACCCACCACAGCCCGGCCGACTCGGACTCCGTACCACAGACGCCGACCAGGACACTGCCACTCGCGCCCCGATGGGCGATCACCGTGCAGTCGTACCCGTCGAGCACCGTGCGCAGCACCGCGTTGGGGCCGTCCCCGGGACTGCCGCCCAGCGGAACGGTCCAACCGCCGCGCCGATGGCAGACGAGCCCCGTCGCCGGGTCGGTCCAGAAGTAGGTGAGCCGGCCGGGTGCGGTCTCCAGCACGGCGACGGACCCCGGCAGCGGGGCCGGCCGCACATCATGGGACCGCTCCAGCGGACCTCCGGGTTTCGGCTGGATCCAGTGCAGGGCCGCCTCACGAGCGGGAGCGAACACCTCGACATGGCCGCTCGACATGGCCGTCGCCGTCAGCCCGTCCTGGACGTCGGTGCCCTGCAGGTCGACCCAGGGCGCCCATTTGCCGGTCTTGCTCTCCCGGCGCAGCATCAACCCGCCGCCCGCGTTCCGCGCGAAGACGTACACCGCGCCGGTGGCGTCCACGGCAGCCGCCGGCGCACCGAACCGCAGCACCTTCTCCGGCTCACGGTGCGGGTTGCCGAGCGAGCGCCACTCGGTGACCGCACGTCCCGTCTGGTACTGGATCGCGTGTACGACGTCCACGGCGACCCGGCCGTCCGGTCGCCGCCGTTCGCGCCGCCCCAGGAAGTGCACATACGTGTCGGCACCCTGAGCGACGGCGAGATGCGTGAGGTCCGCGACCGGATGGAAGACGGGTGGGGACCACTCGGGTCCGCCGGGCCGCGTCTCGGTCCAGCGCAGCAGCCCGCCCCGGCACGGGACGTACGCCGTGAGCCTGCCGTCCTTGCCGCGCACAAGCCAGGAACCCTCGGCCGTACCGGCAACGGCGCGCGACGCGGCATCCGGGCCGGACGAGGCGGAGCGACGCCGCTCCACGGTGCGCATGGATCGACCCCGCATGACGAAACCCCCTGAAGAACTCTCCCGGCCTCAACGCGGGGACGTGGAATTCTCACATCATATGCACACCAGTTACACTCCCCCGGACTCAGGCCAGGGGGGCTCAACACCGCGCCGAGAGTGGGGACATCACGGGACATAGCGACCTCATCGAGGGCGCATCCTGTGATGTGGATCACCGGCGTACAACGCCCGGAGGGTGTCGCAGGTCTTGTCCAAGTCGGTGGCAGGTCCAACTACCCCGACGGCGACGCGTGCACAGGCCACAGGCCCGGGCCCCGAACGCCCCTGGCCCCAGCGCGAGAAAACGAGGACTTCAACGCGATGACGACTCAAGCCGTCGAGAGCCCGAGCAGGTCGCACCGGTCCCCGAAGGGCCGCAAACCACCACGTCGCGGTCGCCGCACGGGCCGGTGGATCCTGCTCTCGCTGGCGGTGCTCGTGCTGGCCGGAGCCGGCACGGGCTACTGGCTCTACAGCGACCTCAACGGCAACATCAAGGGCGTCGACATCGACAAGGCGCTCGGCGACGACCGACCCGAGAAGCTGCCCACCTCCGGTCAGAACATCCTGGTCCTGGGATCCGATTCGCGCGCCGGCGCCAACGCCGCCCTGAACACGGGCAATGTCTCGGGGGCGCGCTCCGACACCGCCCTGGTGATGCACATACCCGAGGGCCGTACGAAGGCCGTCGCCATCAGCATCCCCCGCGACACGCTGGTGACCCGCCCCGAGTGCACCAAGTCGGACGGTTCGAAGCTCGCCTCGGCCGAGCGCGTGATGTTCAACTCCGTGTACTCCCTGGCCGGTCCGGCCTGTGTGGTCAAGACCGTGGAGGAGATGTCCGGTGTGCGGATGGACCACTTCGTGGAGATCGACTTCGCCGGCTTCAAGGGACTCGTGGACGCCATCGGCGGGGTGACCGTCACCGTCGACCAGGACATTCACGACACTTCCAGCGGCCTGGACCTGACGGCCGGCACCCACAAGCTGAACGGCACCGAGTCCCTCCAGTTCGTACGGACCCGGCACGGCATCGGGGACGGCAGCGACCTCGGACGCATCGGTCTCCAGCAAGAGTTCATGATCGCCCTGCTCTCCGAGATCAAGAAGCAGGATCTGCTGGGCAGTCCGACGAAGGCGTACAAGATCGCCAACAACCTCACCGAGTCGCTCACCACCGACTCGGGACTCGCCTCCCTGACCAAACTGGCCCGCTTCAGCCGCAGCATGAACGGCGTGGACCCGGCAACCATGGAGACGATCATGCTGCCGGTGGCCTACGACAAGACCGACCCGAACCGGGTGGTGGCGGCCGAGCCGCAGGCCACAACGCTGTGGAAGGCGATCCGCACGGACGCGACGATTCCGGAGTCGGCGAAGAAGTCCCCGGCCACCGGTGGGACTTCGTCCTCTTCCTGACACGGCTATGACACGGTTCTCGTGTCGGCCGGTGGGACGGACGGGTGACAGTGGATTCCGGGCCTGCCCCGTCTACGGCTCACGGTCAAGGAGAAAGCGCCATGACGACCCTCGTGATCATCGACGCCGCCAACGTCGTGGGCTCCGTCCCCGACGGCTGGTGGCGCGACCGCCGGGGTGCCACGGAGCGGCTGCGGGACCGGCTGGCGGCGGACGGGATCCCCGGTCGGGAGGGTGCCTTGGAGATCGTGCTCGTGGTCGAGGGTGCCGCCCGGGGCGTGGAGTCCGTGCCCGGGGTGCGGGTCGAGGCGGCCACCGGCAGCGGGGACGACCGGATCACCGAGCTTGCCGCCGAGGCCCGCGGCCGCCCCTGCCTGGTGGTGACCGCGGACCGCGAACTGCGGCGCAGGGTCACCGAGTCGGGTGCCGAGGTCGCCGGGCCGCGTACGGTCCGAGGCGAACCCTGAAGCACCCGCGGACGATCGCCGTCCGCGCGCGACACGTCGGCCTCCCGGCTGCCGTGTCAGAGAGCCCCCTCACCGCGTCGTGGAAACCAGATCTCCTCCCCCGCCCGCTCCGGCCGGACGTAGAACACGGCCCCGTCCACCGTCGTCAGCTCCTCGTAGTGCGCGGCCAGTAAACGGCGCAGGGTAGGGACCCGTTCCGGCCCGAAGGGTTTGCCGCGGCAGTCGTCGACGATCAACACGGGTGGGTTGGCGGCGAGTTCGTCGCGGAAGACGGCCCAAGCGCCGTCGATCGCGTATTTCTCCCCCACCTGCGGCCCGTCCCGCCCGCCGCTGTAGTTCGTCAGGAAGCCCGCCGTCAGATAGCGGCTCGCCGGGGTGCGGTCCGCCAGCCAGTACGTCTCCGGGTGTATCCCCCAGACCAGAACCCGGTCGCCCGGCGCGCTGCGCGCGCGTACCGCCTCCGCCACGCGCTGCGTGTGCGCCAGTTCGGAGCGCGGGGCCAGAACGCCCCACGCGAGGAACACCGCGCAGCAGCACACCGACGTCAGGATCGCCGACGCCCGCCGCTCCCGCGGCAGGATCTGCACCGCACCGGTGGCCAACAGGACGACGGGTGGGATGAGTTGGAGGTAGTAGTGGCCGAAGAAGTGGAAGCCGACCATGACGGCCGCCACCGACGCGGCCAGCCACAGCCACAGGTCCGCCGAGCCCGTACGGGCGATACGCAGCACCCGGACGACCGGCGGCAGCAGCCCCGCGCAGGCCGCCGCCAGGATCGCGGAGTTGGTCAACGCCCTTACCAGAACGTGGAGTTCGGAGCCCGTGAAGGAGGCGTACGCCCCCGAACCCGTCACCGTCCAGAAGACGAATCCCGCCGGGTCGGTCAGCAGGGCCGCGCCCAGGACGGGTAGCACAGCGCCCGCCGTCAGCCGCAGGACCCCCGAGTCCCGGACCCCCTTCAGCCACTCGGCGAGCGAGCCCCTCGACTTCCCCGCCGGGCACGCCACCGGTCGCCCGGCGTCCGGCTCGCGGGACCGCCACAGCAGCCACACCACCGGCACCAGCACCGCCCCACCCGTCTGCTTCGCCAGGAACGCGCAGGCGACGGCGGCTCCCGCCGCTCCCCAACGCCGCCTGTCCGCACACCACATGGCCCACGCCGTGCACGGCAGCGTGAACACCTCGAAGGTCGCCGCCTGCGCGTCCTCGGGGTTGAGCCCGATCGAGGCCAGCAGATACAGCACACCCGCCGTACGCCCGGCCGGGTCACCCCAGCGGCGCCGGGCCAGGGACGCCAGCAGCACGGCGGTCACCAGCTGGGCCACGGCCGCGAGGACCCGTACCGATGTCAGCGACCCGGAGCCGAACACCGCGAACGCCCCCTCGTACAGCCATGGCACGAGCGGCGGCTTACGGTCCACGACCGTCCGGTACAGCTCCCCGCCGTCCGCGAGTATCCGCGCCTGTACGGCGAGATAGCCCTCGTCCGGGTTCCACAGCGGTCGTACGAAGGAGGGGGCCCGGGTGAGACAGGCCAGCACCGCGAGGACGGGCAGCAGCCGTCTCCAGTAGCCGCGGCCCGACACGCGTGACTCGACTACGGAGCGCGGTGATTCCAGGAGCTCGGCGAGCATACGGTGCACGCTATCCGGCCCCGCAGTCCCTATCGAAGCGGGACATACGGGGCCGGGTCAGCAAAGCGGAGATTAGACCGACCGGCAATGGGAGGGCGGCGCCGCCCTCCCATTGCCGGTCGGTCTTACTCCTCGCCCGGGCCCGGCCGCTTCAGCACCTCGCCCACCGTCGTCTCCTCGTGCCGCCCGAGACGGCTGTGCGTCTGCCCGTACAGGAAGTAGACGGCGACGCCGATGACCATCCAGATCCCGAACCGGAGCCAGGTCTCGGTGGGCAGGTTCAGCATCAGCCACAGTGAGGCGGCCACCGACAGGATCGGGACCCACGGCACCATCGGGGTGCGGAAGGCGCGGTGCAGGTCAGGGCGGGTACGGCGGAGGATGACGACGCCGATCGCGACGACCACGAAGGCGAAGAGCGTACCGATGTTGACCAGTTCGGCGAGTGCGCTGAGGCTGGTGAAGCCCGCGACGATCGCGATGATCACGCCCAGCAGGATGGTCGGCCGGTGCGGGGTGCGGAACTTCGGATGGACCTGGGAGAAGAACCGCGGCAGCAGCCCGTCGCGGCTCATCGCGAAGAAGACCCGGGTCTGGCCGAGGAGAAGGATCATGCAGACCGTCGTCAGACCGACGGCGGCGCCGAAGCCGATGGTGCCCGCGAACCAGGGGTGCCCGGTCGCCTTGAAGGCGTCGGCGAGCGGGGCGTCGATGGAGAGCTGGCTGTAGTGCTGCATGCCCGTGACGACGATCGACACGAGGACATAGAGCGTGGTGCAGATGAGGAGCGAGCCGAGGATGCCACGCGGCATGTCCCGCTGCGGGTTCTTGGTCTCCTCGGCGGCGGTGGCCACGACGTCGAAACCGATGAAGGCGAAGAAGACGACGGAGGCGGCCGTGAAGATGCCCAGCACGCCGAAGTTGGTGGGCGCCCAGCCGAACATCACCTGCAGGAGCGGGGATTTGAGACCGCTGCCCGCCTCCACCTGCTGCGCCTCGGGGACGAAGGGCTTGTAGTTGTCACCGTTGATGAAGAAGGCGCCCGCGATGATCACGATCATGACGACGGTGACCTTGATGGCGACGACGACCGTGGTGACCCGGGCGGAGAGCTTCACCCCGACGACCAGGATGGCGGTGAGCACCAGCACCAGCAGAAAGGCGAGGATGTCGAAGCCGAACCCCGTGGCGTGTTCCCGTCCGCCGAGCTCCGCCGGCAGATGCCAGCCGACGTTGTCCATCAGCGAGCGCACGTACCCCGACCAGCCGACGGCCACCACCGCCGTGCCGAGCGCGAACTCCAGGACCAGGTCCCAGCCGATGATCCAGGCGGGCAGCTCGCCGAGCGAGGCGTAGGCGAAGGTGTACGCGGATCCCGCCACCGGGACCGTGGAGGCGAACTCCGCGTAGCAGAGCGCGGCCAGGCCACAAGCGATGCCCGCGGCGATGAACGCCAGCGACACCGCCGGGCCCGCGTTCTGCTTGGCGACCTTGCCGGTGAGGACGAAGATGCCGGTGCCGATGATCACACCGACGCCGAAGACGGTGAGATCCAGAGCGGACAGCGACTTCTTGAGTGCGTGCTCCGGCTCCTCAGTGTCCAAGATCGACTGTTCGACCTTCTTCGTTCTGAAGAGGGTGCTGCTCACGGGTACCTCCCACGCTTGTCGTCCTCGACATGATCGAGACGACCGGCGCTCCGTCCGCCCCGACATGTACGGGTTCACGCGAATGGGCCGGTTCCTCCACCCGTAGGGGGTGGAAAAACCGGCCCATTGGACCTGCGGGGAGTACGTCAGTCGCGCGCGGGCTCCACCGAGTCCACGATCTGCGGGGTCGTACGGTCGAACCGGCCGTCGAGCTTGGCGACGAGCCCGGTGACCTGGCGGGCGATGTCCGGCGCCGTCAGACCGATCTCCGTCATGACCTCGGCACGGGAGGCGTGGTCGAGGAAACGCGGCGGGATACCGAAGTCACGCAGCGGAACGTCCACGCCCGCGTCGCGCAGGGCTTGCGCGATCGTCGATCCGACGCCGCCGACGCGGGAGTTGTCCTCCACGGTGACGACCACCCGGTGCTGCTCGGCGAGCGGGGCCATGGCCTCGTCGACGGGCTTGACCCAGCGCGGGTCGACGACGGTCGTGGAGATGCCCTGCTTGTCGAGGAGGTCGGCGATCTCCAGGCACATCGGCGCGAGCGCGCCGACGGAGACCAGCAGCACGTCGGGCACGGCGGAGTGCGGTGCGCGCAGCACGTCCATACCGCCGATCCGGCCCACCGCGGGCACGGCCGGGCCGACCGCACCCTTGGAGAAGCGGACCACGGTCGGCGCGTCGTCGACGTCGACGGCCTCGCGCAGCTGGGCGCGGACCTGGTCGGCGTCGCGCGGCGCGGCCAGCCTGAGGCCGGGGACGACCTGGAGGATCGACATGTCCCACATACCGTTGTGCGAGGCGCCGTCGGTGCCGGTGACGCCCGCACGGTCCAGCACGAAGGTGACGCCGCACTTGTGCAGGGCCACGTCCATCAGCACCTGGTCGAAGGCGCGGTTGAGGAAGGTCGCGTAGACGGCGAAGACGGGGTGCAGTCCGCCGGTGGCGAGGCCGGCCGCGGAGACGGCGGCGTGCTGCTCGGCGATGCCGACGTCGTACACCCGTTTGGGGAAGGCCTTGGCGAACTTGTCGAGGCCGACCGGCTGGAGCATCGCGGCCGTGATGGCGACGACGTCCTTGCGCTCCTGGCCGAGCTTGACCATCTCCTCGCCGAAGACGGAGGTCCAGTCGGCGCCGGAGGAGGCGATCGGCAGGCCCGTGTCGGGGTGGATCTTGCCGACGGCGTGGAAGCGGTCCGCCTCGTCCTGGAGGGCGGGCTGGTAGCCGCGGCCCTTCTCGGTGAGGCAGTGCACGATCACCGGGCCGCCGAAACGCTTGGCGCGGGCGAGCGCCGACTCCAGGGCCTCGATGTCGTGGCCGTCGATCGGGCCGACGTACTTGAGGCCGAGGTCCTCGAACATGCCCTGCGGGGCGATGAAGTCCTTGAGGCCCTTCTTGGCGCCGTGCAGGGTCTCGTAGAGCGGCTTGCCGACGACGGGCGTGCGTTCCAGCAGGTCCTTGCCCCGGGCCAGGAAACGCTCGTAGCCGTCCGTGGTGCGCAGGGTCGCCAGGTGGTTCGCGAGGCCACCGATCGTGGGGGCGTACGAGCGCTCGTTGTCGTTGACGACGATCACCAGGGGACGGTCCTTGGCGTCCGCGATGTTGTTGAGCGCCTCCCAGGCCATGCCGCCGGTGAGAGCGCCGTCACCGATGACGGCCACCACGTGGTCGTCCTTCTCGAGGACCTCGTTGGCCTTCGCCAGGCCGTCGGCCCAGCCGAGGACGGTGGAGGCGTGCGAGTTCTCGATCACGTCGTGCTCGGACTCGGACTGCGAGGGGTAGCCGGACAGGCCCCCCTTCATCTTCAGCTGCGAGAAGTCCTGGCGGCCGGTGAGGAGCTTGTGGACGTAGGACTGGTGGCCCGTGTCCCACAGCACCCTGTCCTTGGGCGACTCGAAGACGCGGTGCAGCGCGATGGTGAGCTCCACGACACCGAGGTTGGGGCCGAGGTGGCCGCCTGTCTTGGAGACCGCGTCGACGAGAAAGGTCCTGATCTCGTCGGCCAGCTGGTCCAGCTGCTCCAGGCTGAGCCGGTCCAGATCGCGCGGTCCCCTGATGCGGGTCAGCAGCGGCACCCGTGCCTCCTTGCAGTAGAGCTGTTCGAGCTTGGCGGGCTTGTCGAGTCTAATGTTCCGCCTGTGCGATCAAGTCCCGGGCCCGGCGATCCACGCCACACGTTCGGCGCAACAAGAAACACACCAGGACATGACTGTGCCCGGTACCGCCATTGGTACCGGGCACAGGATCAGAGGGGCGGCGCTGCGGCCGGCCCACAGGGGCGCGGGGCTGTGTTCATCATGCGGCTGCGCCGCGTGGGCGCGACCAGCCACAACGGACCGGCGCCAACAGAACGACCCGCACCCCTACGACGCGGTCAGGCGCGCCCGGAGGCCTTCTGGCTCTTGCGGGACACCGAGTCGATGACCACCGCACCGAGAAGAACCGCACCAGTGATCATGTACTGGATGGACGTGTTCATGTTGAGCAGGTCCAGGCCGGTCTGGATGGACTGGATGACCAGCATGCCCAGCAAGGCGGACCACACGTTGCCCCGGCCGCCGAAGAGGCTGGTGCCACCGATGACCGCGGCCGCGATGGCCAGCATCAGGGTGTTGCCGCCACCGGCGTTCAGGGTCGCGCTCGCCGTCTGCCCGGCGAAGAACATGCCGCCGACCGCCGCGAATCCGCCCGAGATGGCGAACACGGTGATGCGGATCATGGACACGTTGATACCGGCCCTGCGAGCCGCCTCGATGCCACCACCGACCGCGAAGACCTTGCGGCCGTACGGGGTGCGCCGCAGCACGAAGTCGACGATCACCAGCGCCGCGAGGAAGATCACCAGCGCGTTGGAGACACCGGCGGCGTTGTTCAGCACGGCCGCGGCGGCGAAGGACGCCACGGCGAGCGCGCCGACCCGCAGCACGATCTCGCTGGTGGGCCGGAAGGGGACTCCGGCGGCACGGCGGCGACGCTGCTCGCCGAACGAGCCGACGAGCATGGAGAGGACGCCGAGGCCGGCCAGCACGTAGGCGCCGATGATGGCCTGGTCCATGAAGAAGGAGCTCTGGCCCAGGATGTGCACCGGGCCCTCTTCGGACGGGATGTTGATGGTGCCGCTCGAGCCGAGCAGCCACAGCATCAGGCCGTTCCAGCCGAGGAAGCCCGCCAGTGTCACGACGAAGGCCGGTACACCGATCCTGGCGAAGAACCAGCCGTGCAGGGCGCCGATACCGACACCGGTCACGATGGTCAGGAGCAGCGCCAGCCAGGCGTTCATGCCGTGGGTGACCACGAACACGGCGAAGAGCGTCGACGCGAAGCCGCTGACCGATCCGACGGAGAGGTCGATCTCTCCGAGCAGCAGCACGAACACCAGGCCGATGGCGAGCATGCCGGTGGCCGACAGGTAGTAGCTGATGTTGGAAAGGTTGTCGGCGCTGAGGAACCGGTCGTTCTGGAGCTGGAAGATCGTCCAGATGACGATCAGGCCTATGAAGACCGGCAGTGAGCCCAGCTCACCGCCCTTCACCTTGCGCTTGAACTCGGTGAAGTAGCCCTTCAGGCCCTCGTCGCGGACCAGCAGTCGCGGATCGACGACGGACACCGGTGCGGCCGTGGGGTCGTCGGCGGGAGCCACGGTGTTCTGGTGCTCCACCTCGGGGTCCGGCTTCACGGTCTTGGACGTGTCACTCACTTTGCCGCCTCCGTGCTGCGACGCCCCGCACGACGGGTCACCGCGTTGTCGGTGGCTCCCGTGATCGCGGCGATGATCTCTTCGTGGCTGGTGTCCTTCACCGGGAAGGAGCCGTTGTTCTTGCCCAGGCGCAGGACGGCGACGGTGTCCGCGACCGCCTTCACGTCGGCCATGTTGTGGCTGATGAGGATGACGCCGAGGTTCCGCTCGCGCAGCCGCTCGACCAGGTCGAGGACCTGCGCGGTCTGCTCGACACCCAGGGCGGCGGTGGGCTCGTCGAGGATGACGACCTTCGGGTCACCGATCAGGGCGCGCGCGATCGCGACGACCTGGCGCTGGCCACCGGAGAGGCTCGCGATCGGGATGCGCACGCTCGGGATGCGGATGGAGAGCGTGTTCAGGAGTTCCCGAGCGTTCTTCTCCATCGACACCTCGTCGATGACGCCGCGGCGCAGCAACTCGCGCCCGAGGTAAAGGTTTCCGACCACGTCCAGGTTGTCGCACAGGGCGAGGTCCTGGTACACCGTCGCGACGCCGAGTCCCTGAGCGTCGTTGGGCTTGTTGATGCTGACCGGGTTGCCCTCCCACTCGATGACGCCCTCATCGATGGGATGCACACCCGCGATCGTTTTGACCAGGGTCGACTTACCTGCGCCGTTGTCGCCCACCAGGGCGACCACTTCTCCGGCGTGAACCTCCAACTCGACATCGGTGAGTGCTTGGACCGCACCGAATCGCTTGGAGACTCCGCGCAACGCCAACACGGGCGTAGCGGACACGTGAACCATCTCCTTCGCCGCCTGACCGGCGGGGATGCCGCGCTTGGGGACAGGCGCGGAGGGGTGTGCTAAGTGCACAGATGTACAAGAGAACATGGGGGAATCCGCTGCACTTGGCAACGGGTTCCGTCCGACGCCCGCCCCGACAGCGGGGTATGAAGGCCGGGGCGGACGTCGGAGGGGTCTGGCGGGACCGCCGGGCGGTCGTCGCTCGAGTACTGCTACTCGATGCCGGCTTCCTTGCAGGCCTTGGCGTAGTCGCCGGCGCAGATCTCCGCGACGGTGTAGAGCTTGTCCTTGACCACCGTGTCCATGATGTTGTCCGTGGTGACCGACACCGGGGTCAGCAGCTGCGAGGGGACCTTGTCGCCGGAGCCGCTGGTCTGCGTCTGGTTGGCCAGGGACTTGATGTCCTTGCCCTCGAGCAGGTTGACCGCGAGCTGGGCGGCGGCGTCCGCCTCCGGCTTGAAGGCCTTGTAGACGGTGCTGGACTGGGTGCCGGCGACGATGCGCTGGATGCCCGCCAGTTCGGCGTCCTGACCGGTCAGCGGGATACCGCTGATACCGGCGCCCTTGAGGGTGGTGGCGATGCCACCGGCCATGCCGTCGTTGGCGGCGTAGACGCCCGCGATCTTCTTGGCGCCGAGCTGGGTGATGGCCGCCGACATCTTCTGCGAGGCGACGGTGTCCTTCCAGAGGCCGGACTGCTCGTAGGCGATGTCGACCTTGCCGTCGAGGGCGTTGTGCGCGCCCTTCTTGAACTGCCCGGCGTTCGGGTCGGCGTCGTCACCGTTGATCATGACGACCTTGGACTTCGCGGTGGCCTTGGAGCCGAGGGAGGCGAGGAGCGCCTCACCCTGGAGCTCGCCGACCTTGACGTTGTCGAAGGAGATGTACGCGGAGACCGGGCCCTGGGCGAGACGGTCGTACGCGATGACCTTGATGCCCTTGTCGACAGCGGTCTGGATGGAGGACTTGATGGCGGCAGAGTCCTGGGCGCTGACCACGATCACCTTGACACCCTTGGTGATCATGCTGCTGACCTGCTGGGCCTGCTTGGCCGCGTCGCCCGCCGCGTTCGCGTACTCGACCTTGCAGTCGGCACACAGCTCCTCGACCTTGGCCTGGAAGAACGGCTTGTCGAACTTCTCGTAGCGCGCGGTCACGCTGTCGGGGAGCAGCAGGCCGATGGTCTTGCTGTCGGAGCTGCTGCTGGAGTCGCTGCCGGAGTCGCTGCTGTCATCGCCGGCCTTGCCGCAGGCAGCCACGGAAAGGGCCATGGAAACCGCCGCGGTACCGATCACGACTCTACGCATCATTGCGTTCATTGAGGGGTGCCTCCCTGACAGGGCCGCAACGCTGCGGCCGAGGTGGTTTGGAGTCAACTCGGCCACGCGTGCGACGTCAAGAAGTAAATACTTAACGAGATGGCAACGGCGCCTTGCGTTCTCTAAGTGAAGACAGGGGTGGCCCCGGACAGCGAGCCGTCCAAGAGGGTCGAATCGCCCATCTCGCTCAGCGCGAGAGCAAGCGCACCGAGCACTTCCGCACGACCCCCAAGTGCCCCTGGCAGCACCGAGAGTTGGCGTGCCGCGCTGGGGATCGCATACCTGCCCACCGACTCTCTGATGGGCCCCAGAACGAGCTCTCCGGCCTCGGCCAGATCACCACCGAGAACCACCCGGCTCGGGTTCAACAGATTGCAAAGATTCGCCACCCCGCTCCCGATGTGACGGCCTACGTCGGCGATCACCCGACGGCAGCCCGGATCCCCGTCCCGTGCCAGTCTGACGACACCCTCCATGGTCAGATCGGTGCCGTGACTGGACTGGAGCAGCGGCAGCACATAGCGCGCCGCCGCGAAGGTCTCCAGACAGCCCCGGTTGCCGCAACGGCAGACGGGGCCGGATTCATCCAGGGTGATGTGGCCGATCTCCCCCGCCGTGCCGCCGGGGCCGCGATAGATCTTGCCGCTGATCACCAGCCCGGCACCGACGCCGCTCGCGACCTTGATGTACGCCAGGTCCTTGACCCCGCGCCCACTCCCCCAGACCAGCTCGCCGAGCGCGCCCAGATTCGCGTCGTTGTCCACGTGTACGGGCACTCCGAGGCGCCCCCGCAGCTCCTCGGCGGGTTTCGCGCCGGTCCAGCCCGGCAGGATCGCGGTGGACCCGAGGGTGCCCGACTCGACGTCGATCGGACCCGGCACGCCGAGCCCCACGCCCGCGATCTTGGAACGGTCCACTCCGGTCGCCGCGATCAGGCGGCTGACCAGCTCCTCCGCCCGGTCGAAGCCCTGTGCGGCGGAGGCGTCCACATCCAGCGGTTCCGCCTCCTCGGCCAGCACCTGGTGGGCGAGGTTTCCGACCGCGACGCGCAAATGCGTATGCCCGAAGTCGACTCCGATGACGATCCCGGCGTCACCGCTCAGGGACACGCTGCGGGCTCTTCGGCCGCCCGCCGAAGTGGGTGTGACCTCGACCGTCCCGCGGTCCTTGAGTTCCCGGACGATATTGGAGACGGTCGCGGCCGACAGGCCCGTCGTCCTCGCGATCTCCGCCTGCGTGAGCGAACCGGCAAGGCGCACCGCACGCACGACGCGCTCCAGATTGGCTCTGTGCAGCGACGACTGCGACCCCGGAGTCTCCACGACGACCTCCCGCGCGAGGCCGCCACGGCGAGGCCCCGCCTATGTCCAACTAGTGAACTCTAAGCTGAGCCGTTTGGGTTAGCTCCCGTCAAGAGGTTGAGCTGCATCCGGCGTGGATGAACACACGTGCAGGGGACCCGCGCATGGCGTGAACCGGGGTCGTGGCCTGCCGGAGCCCGCTGTCACCGGCACCCCGCACGGGCAGTTGCCCGTTTTCGGGCCCAGGCCCGCGGAGCCGCCCCGTGGTCCACGTCACACCGGATCACTCACAAGTTGTTACCAACGGGCCCGGTCGTTACTTCAGCGCGCCCGCGGTCAACCCCTGCACGACCTGCCGCTGGAAGATGATGTACGCGGCCAGCACCGGGAGCATCGCCATCACCAGGCCGGCGAACAGACCCGACCAGTCGCCCTTGTACCCCTGGCTGGTCGCCAGCTCCACGAGGCCCTGGGAGAGCACCTTCTTGTCCGGGTCGGTGTTCAGCACCGTCGGGAGCATGTACTGGTTCCACTGGCCCAGGAAGTTGAAGATGCCGACGCTGATCAGACCCGGTTTGGCCATCGGCAGCATGATCTGGAAGAACGTCCTGGTGTGCGAGGCCCCGTCGACGAATGCCGCCTCGGCTATGGAGGTCGGCAGTGTCCTGAAGAACGAGGTCAGGAAGAAGACCGTGAAGGGCAGCGAGTAGGCGATGTAGACGAGGATCAGGCCCGGGAGCGTGTTCAGCAGGCGCATGTTGTTCAGCACATAGAACAGGGGCACCAGGGCCAGCATGACCGGGAAGCTCATCCCTCCGACGAAGAGGAAGTAGATGAAGCGGTTGCCCGGGAAGTCGAAGCGGGCGAGTACGTAGGCCGCCATCGAGCCGAGTGCGAGCGTGCCGGCCAGCGAGAAGCCGACCACGATGAGCGTGTTGCCGAAGTAGTCGCTCATGTGCGCCTGCGACCAGGCACGCGACCAGTTGTCGAAGTGCAGCTTGTCCGGCAGCGACCAGGGCGAGCTGAAGATGGAGTCGTCGTCCTTGAAGGACGTCATCACCGCCCACAGGAGCGGCAGGACGACCATGATCGCCCAGATGATGAGAATGCCGTGCGAGAAGGCGTTGAGGACACCGCCCTCACTGCTCTTCGCCTTCTCCGGCGCGGCCTTCGTCTTCATCACCCGGGGGCGGTCCTCGACCGGGTCGGCGGACGGAGGGGTGTCGGTCGTCTTCACCGCTGTTCACCTCGCAAGGGAGCGCCGGGCGCCAGGTCCGACGTGCGTTTCGGCCGGGGGTGCGGGGGTCGGCCCCCGGGAAGACACAGCATCAGAACTCCAGCCGCTCGCGCCGGCCCAGTCGCATCACGACCGCCGCGAACAGCAGCGTGACGACGAGGAGCGCGACACCGATCGTTGTCGCATAGGCGGCGTTCGCGTCACGGAACGCCGATTGGTACACGTACAGCGGAAGGACCGTGGTCGAGTAGTCGGGACCGCCGGGGCCCACGGTCATGATCTGCACGGCGGCGAACGCCTCGGCGCCGAGGGCCAGGATTCCCATGTAGACCCATCCCGACTGCACGGTGTCCCAGAGCAGCGGAAGGGTGATTTTGAAGAAGGTGGTGAATCGGCTGGCTCCGTCGAGGAGAGCGGCCTCGTAGAAATCCTTCGGAATCGATGCCATTCCCGCCGAGAACAGCACGACGAAGAATCCGACCGTGCTCCACAGGAGCACCGTCATGACGCACCAGAGGGCCAGATTCGGGTCCCCCAGCCAGTCCGGCTGAATGCTTCCGAGGCCGACGGCCTTCAACGTCCCGTTGAACACACCGTCGTTCGGGTTGTACGCGAACTGGAAAAGCAGGGCGACGATCGCGATCGACAGCACCTGCGGGAAGAAATAGGCGATCTTGTAGAAACCCGAGCCCCGCACCCCGGTGATGGAGGCGCCCTTTCCGCGCCGCCCACCGACATTGAGCATGAAGGCGAAGAACAGTGCGAGGCCCAGCGTCACCAGCGGCAGCAACACCGCGAACAGCAGGCTGTGCTGCAACGACTTCCAGAAGATGTCGTCCTTCAGCATTCTGGTGTAGTTGGCGAATCCGACCATCTTGAAGTCGGGGCTCAGACCGGTCCAGTCCGTGAACGAGTAGTAGATCGCCTGGATGAAGGGCCAGATCACGAAGATCGCGTACAACGCCAGGGGGGCCACCAAGAACCCCACGATGAACCGGTACTTGCCGTGTTGCATGGTTACCGACCCCGATCGATTCGCGGATGCCGCCGCCGCTGATGACGCATGGGCACGCGCCGCTACTGGTGCTTGTAGTGCTTGATGGACTGGTCCTTGGCCGCCGCGTCCGCGTAGCCCTGGATCTTCTTGATGGCCTCGGCCGGGGTCAGTCGCCCTGCCATCATCTCGCCGAGTCCGGACACACCGATCTGCTCCTTCTGGAGCTTCACGTACCAGTCCTGCATCCGCGGGTTGACCACGTTGTCGCCCGCCTTCTCCAGCGCCGCGACACCGGACTTGAGACCCGGGGTCAGGGTGATGCCGTCGGTGCCACCGTTGAAGGCGGTCAGTGACTTCACCTGGCTGGTGAAGTTCTTGGACGAGGCCTCGCTGAGCATGATGCGCAGCTGCTCCATGCCGCCCGTGGGGTTGGCCGCCTTGGTCGGGACGATGAAGGGCTCGCCGCCGCAGGCCCAGATGGTGCCGAACGGCATCTTGTCGGAACTGTCGAGGCTGGACGGACCGCTGACGGCCAGGTTGAAGTCCTTCGGGATCACACTCGCGGACTCGTTCTCGACCCAGGACCCGTTCGGGATGAAGAGCGCCTCGCCCTTGGCCCAGGCGGTCTGCGACTGGATGTGGTCGATACCCGGGGTGCCCTTGAGGATGTAACCCTTCTTGTAGAGCTCGTAGTAGGCCTCGAACGCGGCCTTGACGGCCGGGTCCTTCCAGGCGTTGGGCTCCAGGTTGTCGATCTTGTCGAGTACCTCCCGGCCGCCGATCTTGGCGATGAAGGGGGAGAGCGAGAAGGGCAGGTAGTACGGGTACTTGCCCGCGTACGTCCAGCCGGCGATGCCCTGCTTCTTTGCCTTCGCGCACAGCGCGAGCATCGCGTCCCAGTCCTCGGGGTACGTCGCGTCGAGCTTGTCGAGGGCGGTCTGCGAGTACCACACGCCGTAGACCGTGTACGCGTAGTACATGATCCACACCGGGTCGCCGTCGAACTGGCCCATCTCGACGATGCCGGGGCGCAGCGTGTCGCGGACCTTCTTCGCCGGGTCGTCGACCGACGGGGCGTCGAGGAGCGGGGTCAGGTCGGCGAGCTGCTTCTTGCCGACGAGGACGCCCATGTCCATCTGCTGGGCACCGGAGTTGTCGATCAGGTCGGGCGGCGTGCCGCCGTTGAACTTGGGCTGAAGCTCGGACTGGATCTTCTGGGTCTTATGGAAATCGATCTTGACCTTGGGGTACGCCTTCTTGTACTCGGCGTTGGCGTCGGTCGCGTACTTCGTACCGAAACCGCCGTCGAAGATGACGACCGCGAGCGGGGCGGTCTCGTTGACGCCCAGCGGATTCTTGGTCGTCTTCTTGCCGGCCTCGGCCTTGTCCTCCGAACCACTGTCACTGCTCGCACACGCGGACAGGAAGCTCATCGTCGGCACGGAGATCAGACCTAGTGCCGCCGACCGCTTGATCAGATCACGGCGGCCGACACCCTCGGGGTTGCTGTTCTCGGCGGAAGTGGATCCCATGCTCAAGTCCTCGCCTTCTCCAGGACTCAGGCGGTGAACCGGATCCTCCCCGGCACCGCGGTTAGGTCAAGCTGGGGTCGTGCATGAGGGATTCAGCGGGACGACACGGCGATCACGGCCGATGACACTGGCCACCCCCGCCCGATTCCCCCCCGATACGTACCTGTCCGCAGCCGTCGCTCGGCCAGGCAGGTGCCGACAGGTATAGTCCATTTCTGGTCGGCTGAGCAAGATCGAATGCTGGTTTGCCCGTGGGTCTTTTCCGAGTTGAGACCTCGCGGAAATGTGAGGCGTTCGCACGTTCCCCCGGAGAAGATCAACGGGGCGTCACCTCCCGCGTCGGGAGTAATGCGCAGATAGTCGCCCGACATTCAACCCGGACACCACATCCAACAGCCTTGACATCACTGACAACTTGACTCCCTACTGGTCCTTGCGCAGCAGCACTGACAACGTTGTCCGGCTGTCGGCGAGTGAGCCGAAGGGGCGCGCCGGTGTCGAGAGCGCGACCGTGCGGAGGCCCGAAGGGCTGCACGTCGAGCTGGGCCTCGCAGCCGCCGAGCGCGGTGAGCATGCCGAGCGTCACCAACTGGCGGTCGCGCGGGGCGAGT